>JBJSZP010000087.1:0-8387 GCA_046090365.1 Planctomycetia bacterium | reverse complement strand
GGCGCCACCCAGAAGAGCCACAGTTGCTGCACGGCCCAGCCGCCCGCGAAGAACGCCGTGGCGGTGCTGCGGGCCGGATTCACCGACGTGTTCGTGACCGGGATGCTCACGAGATGGATGAGCGTGAGGCACAGGCCGATGGCCAGGGGCGCGATGATCGGGCTCGACCGCCGGTCGGTGGCGCCGTGGATCACGAACAGGAACATCGCCGTGAGCACCACCTCCACGATGAAGCAGCTCGCAAGCGCGTAGCCCCCCGGCGAGTGCTCACCGTAGCCGTTCGAGGCGAACCCCGCGGCGATGTCGAACGTGGGAATCCCGCGGGCGATGAGATACAGCACGCCCGCCCCGGCCAGGCCGCCGAGCATCTGGGCGACGACGTAGCCGAGGGCGTCCTTGGCCGGAAAGCGTCCGCCGGCGACGAGGCCGGCCGTGACCGCCGGGTTCAGATGGCAGCCCGACACGTGGCCGACCGCGGCGGCCATCGTGAGCACCGTGAGCCCGAACGCGAGCGACACGCCGACGAAGCCGATGCCGAGATCGGGGTACGCCGCCGCCAACACGGCGCTGCCGCAGCCCCCGAGCACGAGCCAAAACGTCCCGATCGCCTCCGCCAACAGCTTGCCCATAATTCACCGCCTCCTTGCGCAAGACACCCGAATGACATTCGCCCACATGGGCGGAACCCTAGCCCATCGCCCCGCAGGAGGTCAACGCGACCCGTTTGGTTCGATCAGCCGCCCACGAGGGCGAGGAGCCGGGGGCCGAACACGCCGACGCCGACGGCCACCGCCCCGAGGGAGGCCACGAGCACCGCGGCGCTCGCCATGTCGAGGGCGTCGCGGATCCGCGGGTTGCGGTCGGGCCCGAAGGCCCGGGCAAGGGCCTCGAGCGCCGAGTTGAAGACCTCGGCGGCGAGCACGGCGGCGATCGCGCCTGCGAGCAGGCACCACTCCGTGGCCGACACGCGGAGCGCCGCCGCCAGGCCGACGACGGCTGCCGCCACGGCCACGTGCACGAGGAAGCTCGACTGGCTGCGGATGGCCCGCCTGAGCCCGCGAAACGCGTCGGCAAACTTCCGCGTCCACGGCCGCCTGCGGAACAGCACGGGCTACCCGACCTTCACGTAGGGATCGCCCTTCTTCCAGTTGCACGGGCAGAGTTCGTCGCTCTGCAGGGCGTCGAGCACGCGGAGCACCTCGGCGACATTGCGGCCCACGCGGCCCTGGTTGACGTCGACCCACTGGATCACGCCGTGCGGATCGACGATGAACGTGGCCCGCAGACAGTAGCCCTCGGTCTTTTCGAGGATCCCGAGCGCCGGGGCGAGCACCTGGGCGGCGATCAGCGGGTAGCCGAGGTCCTTGAGATCGGGGTGCGAGCGGCGCCACATCATGTGCGACCACTCGTTGTCGGTGCTCCCGCCGACCACGCTCGTGTCGCGATCCTTGAACGCCTTGAGCTGCTTGTTGAACTCGGCGAGTTCCGTCGGGCAGACGAACGTGAAGTCCTTCGGATAGAAGAAATACACGACCCACTTGCCGGCGTAGTCCTTGTTCGAGACGAGCTTGATGTCGTCCTTGCCGGTGCCGACGCAGGCCTGTGCGGAGAACTGGGGGAATGAATCGCCGACGGTGAGCATGGTGCGTTCCTGGGGGAGAGCCGGCGCGGGTCGCGTCGTGGGCCGGCGGCGGAGAGTGTAGGGCCGGGCGCGGCTGCGTTCAACGCACCGGGCGGAGAGTGTGGCTTTGGCCACGGCTTCGGGCCGAAGGTACGCTCTTCACGTGCCAACCGACTCGCCCCGATCCACCGGCCGCGCTCCCGCGCCCGAGCGTCATCACGAGCCGCTCGCGCTCCGCACCGTGTTCGTCGCGCCGCAGCGGGCCGAACGCCCGATGCTGACCGGCACGGCGGGCATCGCCGCCGACTGCCCGTTCTGCGCCGGCAACGAGTCACGCACGCCGCCGGCCGTGCTGACATACCCCGACGACGCCTCCCTGCCCTGGCACGTGCGGCTCGTGCCCAACCAGTTTCCGATCGTGACGGAGGCGGCCCCGGCCACGCCGCCGGGCGATCTGGCACGCCTGCGGCAGCCGGCCCACGGCGTGCACGACGTACTCGTCGAGTCGCCGACCCACGAGCGGTCGATCCTCGCGATCGACCCGGGCCGGTGGCGCGACGTGTGGGACGTGTGTCGGCGGCGGCTCGCCCTGTTCGCGGAGCGGGGCGACCTCGCCTGGGCGCTCGTGTTCAAGAACTCCGGCCCCGCGGCCGGGGCCTCGCTCGAGCACGTGCACAGCCAGCTCGTGGCCCTCGACTTTCTGCCGCCGCTCGTGGCCGGCAAGATCGCGATCGCAGGCTGCGCGAGCGACCCCTTCGGCAGCCTGATCCGCCAGGCCGAGGCCGAGGGGAGGATCGTGGCGGAGCACGGCGACCTCGTGGCCCTGGTGCCGCACGCGCTCCGGCAGCCGTTCGAGACCGTGATCCTGCCGCGGCAGGCCTGCCGCCACTT
The DNA here is from genome assembly GCA_046090365.1 of Planctomycetia bacterium. Classification (GTDB taxonomy): domain Bacteria; phylum Planctomycetota; class Planctomycetia; order Pirellulales; family UBA1268; genus RGVT01. The sequence goes on along the minus strand of JBJSZP010000087.1, from coordinate 5,875 downwards.
CCACGCGGCCGACGCCGACGCCGTGGCGGCCCTCGCCGCCCTCACGCAGCGGGTGATCGCCCGGCTCGAGCGGATCGTGCCGGGGGTCGACTACAACTGGTGGCTCCACCAGGCCCCGTTCGCATCGGTCGGCTCTACCTCACCCGGCATCGAAAACTGGCACTGGCACATCGAGATCCTGCCGCGGCTCTCGGAGTTCGCCGGCTTCGAGCTCGGCACCGGCTGCCACATCACGACGATGTCGCCGACGGAGTCGGCCCGCCGGCTGCGCGAGGCCTGAGCCGGATCTCTTCGCTGATCCGCAACGCCCTCACGACCGGTCGTCCGGCCGCGAGCCCGCCCTCGAAATCGCGGGGCCGCGGGTTTGGCGCAGGCCTTCCCGAAGCCTGAAAATCATCCGATCGCTTGGAACCGCCCGCCGACTCTGCCCGAGGCCCACATGTCCGCCCCCGTCCGCTTCGTCTTTGTGCTCCACGACCACCAGCCCGTCGGTAACTTTGACGAGGTGATCGAGGACGCCTACCGCACGAGCTATCTTCCCTTCCTCGATCTCTTCGAGCGACATCGCGGGATTCGCCTCGCGCTCCACACGAGCGGGCCGCTCATGGAGTGGCTCGACCGCCACCACCCGGAGTACCTCGACCGCCTCGCCCAGCTCGCCGCCGCCGGCCGTATCGAGATCGTGGGGGGCGCGTTCCACGAGCCGGTGCTCGCGATGCTCCCGGCCCGCGACCGCATCGGCCAGATCACGAGCTACACGGCGTGGCTCGAGCGGCGCCTGTCCACGAAGGTGTCGGGGATGTGGGTCGCCGAGCGGGTGTGGGACCCGGGCATGACAGCCGACATCGCGGCGGCGGGGATCGAGTGGACGATCCTCGACGACAGCCACTTCAAGGCGGCCGGGCTTGCGGAGGAGGAGCTCGACCGGCTCTGGCTCACCGAAGGCGACGGCGCCACGCTCGCGGTGTTTCCGGTGAGCGAGCGGCTGCGCTACGTGATCCCGTTCGCGGCGCCGCACATGACGATCGACCACCTCCGCTGGATGGCCTCGCGCCGGCACGGGGCGCTCGCAATCTTCGGCGACGACGGCGAGAAGTTCGGCGTCTGGCCCGACACCCACCGCACCTGCTTCGAGGAGGGCTGGCTCGAGACATTCTTCTCGCTCTTGGAGCAGAACGCCGACTGGATCGAGATGGCGTTGCCTTCCGAAGTGGTCCGCGACACGCCGCCGGCCGGTACCGTCTGGCTCCCCGAGTGCAGCTACCGCGAGATGACGGAGTGGGTGCTGCCCCCTGAGAAGCAGCTCGCCTGCGTGCAAGCCCGCGTGGCGGCGGCGCACGACCCGGCCCTCGCGAAGGTGGCCACGTTTCTGCGCGGCGGCAGCTGGCGCAACTTCCGCATGCGGTATCCGGAGGCGAGCGAGATGTATTCCCGGATGCTCGCCGTGAGCTCGCGGCTCGAGGCGATCAGGCGCCGCGGGGCGGCCGACCCTCAGGCCCTCGCCGCGGCCACGCAGGCGCTGTACCGCGGCCAGTGCAACTGCGCCTACTGGCACGGCGCTTTCGGCGGCATCTACCTGCCGCACCTCAGGAACGCGATCTACAAGGAGCTGATCGCCGCCGAGAAGGCGGCCGACCGGGCGGAGAGGCGGCAGGGCCCATGGATCGAGGCCACCACGGCCGACTACGACTTTGACGGCCGCACCGACGTGCGGCTCGCGAACGAGAGCCTCGACACCTGGATCGCGCCGGCCAAGGGGGGCATGCTCTACGAGCTCGACCTCCGCGAGCAGGAGCACAACCTACTCGCCACGCTCGACCGCCGGCCCGAGGCCTACCACGAGCAGGTGCTCGCCGGGCCGGGCGTGGCCCGCAGCGTGGTCGACGCCTCGCAGCTCGCCAAGTTCAAGCAGGAGGGGCTCGAGCGGATGGTCCGCTACGACCGCTCGCGGCGCAAGAGCCTCGTCGACCACTTCTGGGACTGCGACGCCTCGGCTGAATCCATCGTCGACGGAACGGCGCTCGAGCGGGGCGACTTCGCCGACGGGCCCTACGAGGCGAGCATCCGCCGCAACCCCGGCCGGATCCAGGTGCTGCTGTCGCGCGCGGGCAACGCCTGGGGCATTCCGTTCACGCTCTCGAAGGCCGTGACGCTCGACGCCGGCTCCCGGGCCCTCGAGATCGCCTACAAGCTCGAGGGGCTGCCGCCCGACTTCCGCCAGCACCTGGCCGTGGAGTTCAACTTCGCGGGGATGCCGGCGGGGGCGGCGGGAAGGTTTTTCTACGACGAACTCGGCCGCGAGCTCGGCGACCTCGGGCGGCGTCTCGAACTGCCGCACGTGCGCGGGATCGGGCTCGTCGACGACTGGCTCGACATCGACGCCGGGCTGTCGTTCGGCCAGGCCTCGAACGGCGCCGCGACCGGCGTGTGGACGTTTCCGATCCAGTCGGTGAGCCAGTCGGAGGGGGGCTTCGAGCTCGTCCACCAGTCGGTCGTGGTGATGCCGCACTGGATCGTGACGCCAGCCGCCGACGGCACGTGGCGCGTGGCGCTCCGGCTCGACCTCGGCCGGTATTCCACGCGGTCGCGCACGGCCGGCTCCGCCCTCGCCGCCGCGCTTGGCACGTAAACGAAGACGCCCCAGCGAAAAAGCCCCAACAAGCCCGGAGCGGAAGCGACGGGGTCTGTGTTTACGCAATCGCAATCGGTGGCTCGATCGTGCCGCCGCCGTGTGCGAGCATCGCCACCGGCACTGGCGCGAGGGCCGCGGCGAGATCGGCCCGGCTGTCGTGGGCGATCCGCCAGGGGCTCGCCGGGTCGTCGGGGCTGCCGGTGAGCGGCACCGTCTGCGAAAGCACGACGGCCGCGACGGCGAGCCCGCACGAGCCCGCCGCCGTCACCGTGGCACGCGTGCGGCCGATCGCCCCGAGCCGGGCGGCATCGACGACCACGAGCGGCAGGCCGAGCCGGCGGGCGAGGTCGGCGTTCGACCGCGTGTCGGAGAGCGGCGAGAACAGGCCGCCCGCCCCCTCCACCACCACAACGTCGAAGCCGCTCTTCCATGGCTCGAGCCCGCGCTCGAGAAGGTCGTCATCGACGATTGCCCCGGCGGCGCGAGCGCTCCGCGGCGGCGAGATCGGCGCGGGAAAGAGCTGGGGGCAGACCTCTGCGAGCGTGAGCGGCCGCCCGGCCGCCTCCCACAGGGCCTCAGGGTCGTGACCGCCACCCGTGGCGACCGGCTTGTAGACGCCCACCCGCTTCCCGGCCTGCACGAGGCCGCGCACGATCGCGACGGCGACCGCCGTCTTGCCGACGTCGGTGTCGGTGCCGGTGACGTAGATTCCGCGCGCCATGAACGTGATGCGACAGTGTGTCGATTGCCGGAGGTGACGACACGTTCTACACTTTCTACACACGCGGTTTGAGAGCCCTTCTCGACGCGCTTCCCGGAGCCGCAGGATGCGGATCGATTCCGTGCGCAGCCTGGCCCACGTCGGTGTCGGTGAGACCGTGTCGGTCGTCGACGTTCCGGGCACCGATCCGGTGTCGCTGCGGCTCCTCGAGATGGGGCTCACGCCTGGCGTGGCCGTGGCCGTGGTGGCCGCCGCCCCGCTCGGCGACCCGCTCGAGCTCGAAGTCCGCGGCTACCGGCTCTCGATCCGGCGCCGCGAGGCGGCCCTCGTCACCGTCGCGACCTAGACCTCAAGGAACCGACCATGACGGAGCCTGCCGGTCGCGAGCGGCCACTCACCGTGGCCCTCGTGGGCAACCCGAACACTGGCAAGAGCACGCTGTTCACGGCGCTCGCGGGCATCCCGACCAGGATCGGCAACTATCCCGGCGTCACGGTCGAGGAGAAGGTGGGGCGGTTCGCCCACCGCGGCCGGCCGATCGATTTGGTCGATCTTCCGGGCACCTACAGCCTGCGGGCCCAGAGCCCCGACGAACAGGTGGTGAACGACGTGCTCGGCGGCAGGATGGCGGACGTGCCCCGCCCCGACTGCGTCGTGGTGGTGGTCGACGCGACGAACCTGCCCCGCAACCTGTTCCTCGCGACGCAGGTCCTCGAACTCGGGCTGCCGACGGTCGTGGCCCTCACGCTCTCCGACGTGGCGGCCGAGCGCGGCATCGGGATCGACGACGCCGCCCTGGCCCGGCGGCTCGGCTGCCCCGTGGTGCCCGTCGTGGCCCCGACGCGCGCCGGCATCGAGGCCCTCGGCGACGAGGTGCTCGCCGCGGCCGCATCGTCGCCGCCACGGCCGCCCGACCTCGCCCCTCACCATGCCCTTCTCGACGGCGCCCGGCCCGCCGCCGCCCGCGACGCGATCGCCCGCTACGCGTGGATCGACACCGTGATCGCCGAGGTCGTCGAGCGGGCGCCGCCACGGCGGCGGCTCCTCGCCGACTCGATCGATCGCGTGCTCACGCACCGCGTGTGGGGCACGGTCATCTTCGCGCTCGTGATGCTCGCCCTCTTCACGTCGATCTTCCGGCTGGCCGCGCCGGCCATGGATCTCATCTCCTCCGGCATCGACGCCGTGTCGGCCTGGGCGGAATCGGTCCTGCCGGAGGGGCCGCTGCGGTCGCTGTTCATCGATGGCGTCCTCGCCGGCGTCGGGGGCGTGGTCGTGTTTGTGCCGCAGATCGCGCTCTTGTTCCTGTTCGTCGCCGCCCTCGAGGGCTGCGGCTACCTGGCCCGGGCGGCGTTCCTCATGGACCGCCTGCTCGTGGGCGTGGGGCTCTCCGGCAAGTCGTTCATCCCTCTCCTCTCGAGCTTTGCCTGCGCGATTCCCGGCATCATGGCGGCCCGCACGATCGAGAACCGGCGCGACCGGCTGCTCACGATCCTCGTCGCCCCGCTGATGAGCTGCTCGGCCCGGCTCCCGGTGTATCTGCTCTTCTGCGGGGCGTTCGTGCCCGACGTCGCCGTCGGCGGGTCGTGGCTCCGGCTGCCGGCGGTCGTGCTCGCAGCGATGTATGCCCTCGGCGTGGTGGTGGCGGCGGCCGTGGCGTTCGTGCTCTCGCGGACGGTGTTCCGCGGTCCGCCGCAGCCGTTCGTGATGGAACTGCCCGGGTGGCGCTGGCCGCAGCCCGCGGTGGTCCTCGAGCGGGTGCGCGAGGCGGCCTGGTCGTTCCTCGTGAACGCCGGCACGCTGATCCTCGCGATGAGCATCGTGCTCTGGGCGCTCGGCAGCTATCCCAAGCCGGTGCTGCCGGCCGGGGCCGAGATGACCGACGCCGACCGCCAGGGGGAGGCCCTGCGGCAGAGTTTCCTGGGGCGGGCCGGCCGCGTCATCGAGCCGGTCGTCGAGCCCCTCGGCTGGGACTGGCGGCTCGGCTGCGCGGCGCTTGCGAGCTTTCCGGCCCGCGAGGTCGTGCTCGGCACGCTGGGGGTGATCTACAACCTGGGCGACGTCGATCCCGGCGAGGAGGAGGGCGCCACGCTGCTGGTCCGCCGGCTCAAGGCCGCCACCTGGGACGGCACCGCGCGGAAGGTCTTTACACTGCCGGTCGCCCTCTCGCTGATGGTGTTCTTCGCGCTCTGCGCCCAGTGCATGAGCACGCTCGTGATCATCGGCAAAGAGACCGGTAGCTGGGTGTGGCCGGTCGTCACGTTCGCCTACATGACAGCCCTCGCCTGGCTCGCCGCCTTTGCGATCTATCAGGTTGGCACGGCCCTGGGCTGGTGACCATGCAAGACGTCATCGCTATCGCGATTTCCATCGCCGCAGGCCTGTGGCTCGTGCGCACCCTGTGGCGGCAAATGGCGGCTCCATCATGCGGCAAGACGGATACACCGCCCGGCGCCGATGGCTTCGTGCCGCTCGACGACCTCACGCGCAAAAAATCGGGGCGGCCCTGAGGCCGCCCCGAT
>JBJSZP010000086.1:0-3980 GCA_046090365.1 Planctomycetia bacterium | reverse complement strand
CAGTTGAGGAGGCTTCGGGCTCCCCGTGTCCCGGAGCAGGCGTATGCAGGCAAGCGCAGCCATGGATGGCGCAGCGCAGCCGGAGTCGAGTGAGCCGGAGCCTGGAGGGCGAAGGCGAACGTCCGGCGACGGGATATGGGGAGTCCGAAGCCGGCGCGCGTGAACTTAGGCGAGACAGCCGTAAGCCTGTCCTACTTGATGAAGATGCCTGTCGCGTACCAGATGCCGTTGGGGCCGCGGCGGAGGTCGTAGCCGTAGGCGGCCTGCGGGCTCCGCACCGCGTTCCAGTGGCCGCCCGACTGACGCCAGCTGGCCACGCAGTCGACACACGAGTCGAGTAGGTCCTGGTTCGGCCAGCTCTCCGCGCACACCTCCGCCGCGCCGCCGCGGCCGGCGGCGATTCGCTGCGAGCGCGTGTCCCAGCCGTGGTGCCCCTGGCGGCCGATGCGGGCCTGGTGCGCCGAGTGGGCCTCCGCCTCGGCGCAGAGCGCGGGGTCGCAGACGCCCGAGGTGCTCTGGGGATTCTCCGGGTGGATCCGCACGGCGAGGATCAGCGACCGCTGTGTGAGCGACGCCTGCGGGAGCGCGGCGAGTTCATCGATGTGGGCGGGGCTGAACGAGTAGTACTTGCCGGGAGAGCGCGGCAGGATCGAGACGATGCGGCCGGTGTAGGGGCCGGGCGTGTGATCGACCACGAACACGCCCGGGCCACGCCGCATTTCGACGAGGGCTGGGTCGCCCACGAGGGCGGCTCCACCGGCATCCATGCCGAGACGGCAGAACACCCACGGCCTGCCGCTCCCGGCAAACCGGGCCTGCACGTCGGCCCGCTCGAGCCAGGCCCCGGCCACGTCGTCGGGAACGCCGGAGGCGGGCTCGACCGATACGAGCAGCATCGCGCCGGCAGTCTGGGCCGCCGCGGTGGCGGCGGAATAGTCGTCGATCCGCTCGACGCCTTGGAGACCGGCGGCCTGGAGGCCGTCGCTCTGGAGCGAGGGCGGGGCGGGGGTGGCGCCCCAGGCCGATGCGGAGCAGAGTTCGAGGGCGAGGGCGGCGAGGATGCCGGCGACGAGGGCGACACCAAACAGCGTGCGCGGGCGAGCAGTGGCCAGACGAGCCTTGATCATGGTGGATCTCCTTTCCTCGTGGAGGCGTGACCGTCCATCCGGACGGCGATCGGCGGGAAGGGCGTTGTGACGGCCGGAGCCGCATCTGACAAGCAGGCGAACCGATGGGGTGCCGCTGGACGCGTTGATTTTTCTCGACTTACGTCGTGCACCCGCGGGCGGAAGTCGCCCGCTGGCAAGCCTTTGCGGCCCACAGCGGTGAAATCTCCGAAAAACATCCGTCGGGGCGAGGTTTCCTGGCGCCGAAGGCTGCTGTGGAGGGAAACTCGACCCACCGGCTAGACTCGCGGGCTCACCAGGCGTTTCCCTCTCGAGCCCTCGCGGCCACCACCCAGTCAGCAGGCGTGCCCATGCAGTTTTCCCTCTTCAGCCGGCGTCGCTCGGCAGCAGTCGTCGTGTGGGCCATCGTGGTCACGGCTTGCGGTTCCTTCGCGGCTGCCGCCGATCTGGCATCGCTCGCGGGCGATCCCCTCGGCATCCCCGAGGTGTTCCGGCCCGTTTCCGAAGGTGGCTTGGCGAACGCCGCCGCGAAACTCCGAGCCGCTCTCGGTCCGCTCGACAGCCTGCTGGCCCGCAGCCCGAGCGGGGCCGACTGGAAGAAATACCTCGACTGGCCCACGCTCCAGGCCCAGGCGGCGAGCGGCTCCCATGCCGACGCGGCCACGCTCCGCCGGCTCCAGAAGCTGCTCGATGCCGGCGAAAACGGCCTCGAAATGCCGCAGTTCGCGGCGGTGCGCCGGGCTGTGACGGCCTACGCGGAGGCTGCCGAAGCGGCCTCGAGCCCCGAGGCCCAGGCCACGTATGCCCAGCGGCTCGACAAGCTCGCCGCCGCAGTGGCGACCGGCGCCGCCGTCGGCACGACCGAGGCCCTCGACGCCGTCGGCCCGCTGCTCGGCAAACTCGCCGACTCCGGCCAAGCACCCGGCGTGGTGGCCCGCGTCCGCAGCGCCGTCAACCGCCCCAACCTGTATCTCGACGTGTCCGAGAGCCTGCTGGGGCCGGCGGTGAACCGCGTGGTCGACGAGCACGCGCCGATCGACGACGTGGTGCTCGGCACCCGCGTCCGCGGCTCCGGCCACACGCAGGGGCTCGTGCGGCTCGACTTCGTGCCCGCCTCCGACCGGGCGATCGTCGACATCGCGCTCGACGCCACCAACCATTCCTCGACTCGCGGCACCCAGGGCCCCGTCACGGTGCACACGCTCGGCACCACCAAGGTCGACGCCCGCAAGCGGATCATGATCGACGACGAGCGCGTCGTGGGGCTGCCCGTCGAGGCCCATGCCTCGACCGACACCCGCACGGCGGGCATCGGCGTGAACAAGCGGTTCGGCAAGCGGCTCATCAGCAAGATCGCGAGCCGGAAGGTCGCGGAGATGCGTCCCCAGGCCGAGGCGATCGCCGAGGGCAGGGCCCGCGACCGCGTGCGACACCAGTTCGACACACAGACCGCCGGGGCGCTCGCCAAGGCGCAGGCGGACTACCAGGCGAAGTTTCGCCAGCCGCTCATGGAGCGGGGTTGGTATCCCGAGATGCTCCACCTGAGCACGAGCGACTCGCGGCTCTCCGTCGTGGCCCGCAAGGCGCTCTCCGACCAGATCGCCGCCTTCACGCCGCCGCCGGCGGTCGACCCCGACGCGGTGCTCGCGGCCCGCGTCCACGAAACGCTCGTCAACAACGTGGCGGAGATCACGCTCGGCGGCCGCACGATCACGCAACAGTTCGTGGAGGAGCAGATCCGCAAGAACAACGGCACGCTCCCGGAGTCGCTCGGCAGCGACCCCGACCAGCCGCCGTGGTCGATCACGTTCGCCAAGCGGAAGCCGGTGGCCCTCGACGCCGACGACAGCCGCGTGAAGCTGACGGTGCGGGGTGAGCGATTCACCTCGGGCGACCGGGAGTTTCCGGCGATGGACATCTGGGCCGCCTACCGGATCGAGCCCGGCCCGGGCACGGTCCGGCTCGTCCGCGACGGCGACGTGCAGATCTACCCGCCGGGCTTCGTGCCCGGCGGCGCCGAGAAACTGACCGTGGCCGAGACGTCGCTGCGGCGCATCCTCCAGAAGCGGTTCAACAAGGTGTTCAAGGAAGTGGTGGACGTGGAGCCGTTGCAGCTGCCCGGCCAGCTCGAGCAGGCCGGCCCGCTGCCGATGGAGCAGTTCGTGGCCCGCAAAGACGGCTGGGTGGCCGCCGGATGGCGAAAGAAAGACCCGGTCGTCTACGCCTCCGAGCCCACGCTCGCCGCGCTCGTCCAATGACGAAGGCCGACCTGCTCGTGGCCCTCGACGCGGCCGAGGCCGGCCGGTGGGACGAGGCGCACGAGATCGTGCAGCAGGACGAAGCCGACGAGATCGCCTGCTGGATCCACGGCGTGCTGCACGCCATCGAGGGAGACCGCGGCAACGCCCGCTACTGGTTCGTGCGTGCCGGCAAGCCCGACCGCGCCGCCAACGACCCCACGGCCGAACTCGCCGCAATCCGCATCGCGATCGGCACGTAGGACTGGCTTCAGCCTGTCATGCCTGACTCATTCGCACCGGCTTCGGGCTCCCCGTATCCCGTCGCCGGACGTTCGCCTTCGCCCTCCAGGCTCCGGCTCACTCGACTCCGGCTGCGCTGCGCCATCCATGGCTGCGCTTGCCTACATACGCCTGCTCCAGGACACGGGGAGCCCGAAGCCTCCTCAACTCAATCAGGACAGAGGAGGCTCGGGGCTGCCCATTCCCTCGAGCGGGCTATGGGAGCGAGCGCAGCCATGGATGGCGAAGCGAAGCGGACATGCAGAGAGCCGAAGCCTGGAGGGCTGAGGCGAACGTCCGGCGAGAGGGTCTGGGCAGTCACGAGCCGGCACGC
>JBJSZP010000085.1:0-2817 GCA_046090365.1 Planctomycetia bacterium | reverse complement strand
CCGGCTTGTCCGGCACGGTGAAATGAATCGTCTGCCGTTTCCCGGGCTCGGTGATGTCGGCGTAGGCGATCACGTCGTCGGTCTTCGGCACGTAATGCCTCGCCACGGCCTCCGGGTCGGCGATGAGGGCGTCGGCGAGCGTGCCCACGGCCGCGAGCGCGCCGGGCTTCACGAGCACCCAGTTGTGCGGCACGACGTCGGGATTCACGAACGTGAGGGCGAGTTTCTCGCCCGGCTTCGCCCGCACCTCCGGCGTCTGATAGGCCAGATTCGAGGCCGCCTCGATCGTGAGCTCGCGGGCACCTTCGAGCTTCGCGAGCCACGGGTTCTTGACGGCCGCCTTCAGCATCGCGATGTCGCGGAGGATCGGGTGGGCCGCGACCGGCCGCGTGATCTCCTGGTAGTTCGGAATCTCGCGAAACGGCCCGTCGAGCGCATGCACCGTGGCGAACACGTCGCGGGTCGTGCCCGGGGCCACGGCCACGTGGAGGTGCAACTGGTTCACCGGCTGGATGTCCGGCATCTCGAGGAACAGGCTTTGGCCGTCGGAGAGCACCGTGGCCGAGCGGATCAGGAGCGGATCGTGGCCCACCGTGCCGTAGTGGCTCGGCGAAAACTCAGGCGAGCCGTAGGCCGGGCCATAGCGGTAGTTCCAGCACTGCGCGAAGTGGCTGGCCGCGGCGCCGGCCACGGCCGGGTCGAGCGGCGCTGAGAACCGCAGGAGCACGCCGTTGCGATGCGCCCGGATGCCGATGGGCTCTTGCACGGGGCCGCCCGTGTACCGCACCCGCTGGAAGCAGCCGTCGTCGACGCCGTAGACGTGCCAGCCGTTCATCCCGCTGACGTAGAGCTGACCGTCGACGGGGCTGAACCGGCCGCGGTGGACGCCCGAGCGAAAGTCGCCCACGAGCGGCACGACCGCGCCCTGCGGCTGGCCGCCGACCTCGTCGCGGAGCACGAGGAAGTGCGTACAGGCCCCGAACGAGAAGTGCACGAGCTGCCCACCAAGCGGCCCCCAGCGGTCGCTCGACACGTACGCCTGCCCGCCGCTCGAGTGATCGAGCCCGCGGGGGAGATACACCATCGGCAGCGCCGGCGGGATGCCCCGGAAATTCGGCACTGGGCTCGCGGGCGGCTGCCCGGCCTTCTGCTTCACCGCGCAGATCGCCGAGGCGTTGGCGTAGTCGCCTTCCGAGACGGGCACGGTCACCGTGCCGTCGGGCAGCACGGCGAGGCCGTCGGGGTTGCGGAAGCCCTCGGCGAGCACCTCCACGGTCGCGCCGTCGGGGCTGATTCGCAGGAGGCCCTGATGCGAGGCCGTGAAGAAGTTGCCCGCTGCGTCGCGCTCGAGGCCGCACTTGTAGTTGTGGCCGCCCGAGGGCTGGAAGCGGTTGGTCACGCAGGCGTAGAAGTCGGCCTCGCCGTCGCCATTGGTGTCGTCGAGCCGCGTGAGCTGGTCACCGCAGAGCACATACACGACGTCGTCGGCCACGACGAGGCCGAGCGCCTGATTGAGGCCGGCCGCCATCCGCCGCCAGCGCACGGCCTTGAGATCGTCATCGAGGCCCGACACCCGCCACACGTCGCCCTGGATCGTGCAGATGGCGGCGTCGCCATTGGAGAGGAAGCCGTGCCCACCGAAGAACATCAGGCTGCCCCACGGGTTGTCCACCGGGAGCGCGATCGTGTCGACCGCATACGGGCTCCCCGAGCCGAGCGTGCCGGTGGTGGTGAGTGTCTGCGGCCATTGGCTGGGGCCGCCTTTCACGACGTCCGCCAGCGGGTGGCTCGCGAGCGGAGCGATCTCGCGCACGAGCACGCCGTCCTTCACCCACGGTGCGTCGAGGTACATCTCGCCGCCGATCTCGTAGGCGAAGATCACGCGCTTTCCATGGCGGTAGAAGCCGCGGTAGGTGCGGGGGCCGTCGGGCAGGGGCGCCGCTGCGGGCGACGGGCCGACCGGGCCGGCGGGCGCAGCCGGCGCGAGGAAGCCGTAGCGGGTCTTCTCAAACTTGAGAAAACCGCCCGTCCACGTGGCCTCGACCTGGAGCGTGTCGGGATTGAAACAGGCCGCAAGTTCGCCCGCATCGCCGAGCCGCACGCTCACGGCCCGCGGGATCGTCCGGCCGCCGATGGCGAGCGGCCAGCACTGTACCGAGCCCTGGTCGCCCTTGTTCCTCCGGTCGTCATCCCACGTGGACCACGGAATGCTGCCCCAGTGGCCGTGCGTGCCGCCGTCGAGGCCGGGGTAGGCGGGGAGCAGGATCGGCATCGGGTCGCGGCCGCGGAACTGCATCGCCTGCTTCGTGTAGGCGTCGTAGACCCGGTGCTGGTTGACCCACAGGCCGCGGTTGGGCCAATCGTCGGGCACGAGCGGCTCGCGGGGCACGTCGAACGGGCCCGGCCGGTGCGAGAGCGACTCGAGCCCCGGCGTGCGGCCGAGTTCGAGCAGGTAGCGGACGAGGTCGCGCCGCTGCTCGGCCGGCAGGGCCGTGAACACGTTGGCCGGCATGAGCGAGCCGACCTCCGTCCGCTCCTCGATCTCGCCGGGGGGCACGGAGTCGCTTCTGCCCGTGGCATCGACGACGACGACGGCCTCAGCCGTCTCCTCCTTGACGATTCCCTGGAGCACGCGGCCATCGGCGAGCGTGAACGCGTAGGCCCGATACTCGGGCTTCACCGCCCGCGAGGGCCAGTAGACGCTCTCGACGATCTCCTCCGGGGAAAGGCACTTGGCGATCGTGGTGAGCTCGGGGCCGACCGCGCCCCCCTCCCCCGCCACCTTGTGGCAGGCCGTGCAGCCGGTCGTAGCCGCGC
>JBJSZP010000084.1:0-3007 GCA_046090365.1 Planctomycetia bacterium | reverse complement strand
GTCGTCGGCCAGCGGGTGCGCGTGAAGGTGGTGAAGAACAAGGTGGCCCCGCCGTTCCGCGTGGCCGAGTTCGACATGATGCACGCCGACGGCATCAGCATCGAGGGGGATCTCCTCGACCTGGCGATCGCCGCGAAGCTGGTCGACAAGACCGGCACGTGGCTGCGGTATGGCGAGACGCATCTCGGCCAGGGCCGCGAGAAGGCCCGGCTGTTCCTCAAGGACAATCCGGCGGTCGCCAAGGAACTGCGGGAGAAGATCCTGGCCAGCAAGGAGGCCGTGATCGCGGTTGAGACCGGCGGTGGCGACGCCGAGTCGGCCGACGAAGACGACGGCGCCGAGGAATAGTCGCTGCCGCCACACGCATGCCGGCATGATGGTTCATCCGCCCACGAGTGGCCGACCCAAGCGGTCGCTCGTGGGCGGAGTCGTTTCCAGCCTCCCGTGAGCCGGCCCGGCGGCGGAGAACTGCGGTGCTGCTCCGCGCCGAGGGCGTGTATAGTACGCGCTCGTTCGATGCCATTTCCTGCCCGGGAGCCCACTGCGACATGAAGGCCGATGACCTCCGCGATGCGTACCTCGCTTTTTTCGAGTCGAAGGGCTGCGTCCGGCGCCCCAGCGACGTGCTCGTGCCGCGCTGGGATCCCTCCGTGCTGTTCACGCCCGCGGGCATGAACCAGTTCAAGGACCACTTCCTCGGCAAGTGCAAGCTCGAATTCACCCGCGCCACCACCTGCCAGAAGTGCCTCCGCACCGGCGACATCGACAACGTGGGCCGCACGGCCCGGCACCACACGTTTTTCGAGATGCTCGGCAACTTCAGCTTCGGCGACTACTTCAAGCGCGAGGCGATCCTCTGGGCCTGGGAGTTCCTCACGGCGAAGAACTGGCTGCACATCTCCCCCGAAAAACTCTCCGTCACCGTCTACCAGGACGACGACGAGGCGTTTCGCATCTGGGCCGAGGAGGTGGGCGTGCCGGCCGCCAAGATCACGCGGATGGGCGAGGACGACAACTTCTGGCCCGCGAGCGCCCCCTCGCAGGGGCCCGACGGCGTCTGCGGCCCGTGCAGCGAGATCTTCTACCGGATGCCCGACGGGAGCGACGTGGAGATCTGGAACCTCGTGTTCACGCAGTTCAACCGCGTGGGCCCGCCGCCCGACAACCTGCGGCCGCTCCCCAGCCGCAACATCGACACCGGCATGGGGCTCGAGCGCACCGCGGCGATGCTGCAGGGCGTGGATTCCAACTTCCACATCGACATCCTCCGCCCGCTCGTCGAGGCGGTGGCCGAGGTCTGCCGCAAGCGCTACGTGCCCGCCGACGACGACGGCCGCCGCATGCGGCGGATCGCCGACCACGTGCGGGCCTGCACGTTCGCGATCCACGAAAACGTGCTCCCCGGCAACAACGAGGAAAAATACGTCGTCAAGCGGCTCCTGCGCCGGGCCGTGCTCGACGGCCGGCAGATGGGGATGCGCGAGGCCTTCCTCCACAAGCTCCCGGGCACGGTGGCCGAACTCATGAAGAAGCCCTACCCGGAGCTTGCCGAAACGGTCGACCGCGTCGCCGGGGTGATCAAGCGCGAGGAGGAGGCGTTCCTGGGCACGATCGACGGCGGCCTCGAACGGATCGAGAAGCTTTTCGCCGCGATCGAGAAGTCCGGGGCAGGGCTCGTGGCGGGAGCCGAGGCGGCGGAGCTCTACACCACCTACGGCTTTCCGCCGGAGCTGCTCGAGACGCTCGCGGCCGAGCGCAACTGCGCCTTCGACTGGAGCGGCTTCCGCGAGGCGATGGAGGCCCACGGCCAGCGGTCGGGGGCGGGGAGCCGGGTGGAGGTGTTCACCTCCGGGCCGCTCGACGCCCTCAAGAAGGCGATGCACGGCTCCGAGTTCGTCGGCTACGACACGCTCGAAACAGGCGGCAAGGTGATCGGCATCATCGCCCAGGATCGGCTCTGCGACAGCCTCCGCGAGGTCGGCCATGCCACGCCGGTGACGGTCGTCCTCGACCGCACGAGCTTCTACGGCGAGTCGGGCGGCCAGGTGGGCGACATCGGCACGCTCGAGTGGACCGGGGGAAGTTTCGAGGTCGTCGACACGCAGCGCGAAGGCGGCTTCATGCTCCACATCGGCCACCTGCGCCGGGGCACGCTCGACCTCGGGCAGGCCGTCACGGCGCGGGTCGACGCGGGCCGGCGGGCGGCGATCCGCCGGGCGCACTCGGCCACGCACCTGATCCACGCAGCGCTCCAGCACCACCTCGGCCCCCACGCCGTGCAGCAGGGCTCGAAGGTCGATGCCGACATGCTGCGGTTCGACTTCTCCCACACGAGCGCCGTCGGCGCCGACACGCTCCGCCAGATCGAGACGCTCGTCAACGAGCACACACTCGCGGCCGTGCCGGTGGCGGCCCGCCTGCTGCCCCTCGCCGAGGCCCGCCACGCCGGGGCGATGATGCTCTTCGGCGAGAAGTATCCCGACGTCGTCCGGATGGTGACGATGGACGGCGTGAGCCGCGAGCTCTGCGGCGGCACGCACGTGTCGAGCACGGGCCAGATCGGCATGGTGAAGATCGTGGGCGAGGAGAGCGTGTCGGCCGGCACCCGCCGCGTGACCGCCGTGACGGGCCTCAAGGCCATGGAGCGGCTACGGCAGGCGGAGGGCGTGCTCGCGGAGTCGGCTGCGGCCCTCAAGGTGCCGGTGACTGAACTCCCCGCGCGGCTGACCGCCGTCGTCAAGGAGCTCAAGGATCTCAAGAAGACGAAGGGCTCGGCCCCCGGCGCCGCGCTCTCGGTCGACGAGTTGATCGCCGGCGCCGCCGACGTGGGGGGCACGCGGATCGTGGTCGCCGACGCCAAGGGGAGCGATGCGGCCGCGATGCGGCAGTGCATCGACCTCCTGCGGCGCAAGGCGAGCCCGATCGCGGTGTTCCTCGGATCGAGCGAGGCCGACAAGGTGACGCTCGTGGCGGGCATCTCGCGCGAGCTCGAGGCCCGCGGCCTCTC
>JBJSZP010000083.1:0-5499 GCA_046090365.1 Planctomycetia bacterium | reverse complement strand
GCCCTCGACTGCATCGGCGTGCAGCCCGTGCTCGACGCGATCGCCTGGTATCTGCCGAGCCCGGCCGACGTGCCGCCCGTCGAAGGGCTCGACCCGACGAAGCTCGATCCCAAGAAGGGGCCGCCGGCCAAACTCACGCGTGCGGCTGATCCCAAGGCCCCGTTCTGCGGGCTCGTGTTCAAGATCGTGGCCGAGAAGCACGGCGACCTGTACTTCGTGCGCGTCTACTCGGGCACGCTCGCCGCCGGCAGCCGGGCCTGGAACCCGCTCCGGCAGAAGAAGGAAAACATCGCCCAGCTGTGGCACGTGCAGGCCGACCGCCGCGAGCAGATCCAGGAGGCGTTCGCCGGCGACATCGTGGGCGTGATCGGCCCGCGGGCGAGCGTCACGGGCGACACGCTCTGCGACGCCGCCGCGCCGATCCTCCTCGAGAGCATCCAGTTTCCCGAGACGGTGATCTCGATGGCGATCGAGCCCGACACGAGCCTCGAGCGGAAGAAGCTCGCCGACGTGCTCGAGATGATGAAGCGGCAGGACCCCACCTTTCGCGCGATCGAAAGCGAGGAGACGGGGCAGACGCTCATCTCGGGGATGGGAGAACTGCACCTGGAGGTGATCCGGCATCGCCTGGAGCGTGACTTCAACCTCAAGTGCCGCGTGCACAAGCCGCGGGTGAGCTACAAGGAGACGCTCGCCCGCGCGGCCACGGTGAAGGGGGAGATCAACCGCCAGGTGGGCGGCCAGACGCTCGTGGCCACCGTCACGCTGCGGGCCGAGCCGATTAGCGACCAGGCCCCGCCGATCGTGGAGCAGGGGTGGTTTCCCGAGAGCGAGTCGCTCGCGGCCCTGGCGGCCCTGATGACGCAGTCGGTCCGCGAGAGCGCCGAGCGCGGCGGGCTCAAGGGCTGCCCGCTGTGGGGCGTGCGGATCACGGTGCTCGAGAGCCCGATCCCCGATCCGCCGCCGTCCGACGTGGCGGTGCGGATGGCGGCCGCCGAGGCGGTGGACCGGCTGCTCGAGGCGGCCGGCACGGTGCTGCTCGAGCCGGTGATGAAGGTGGAGGTGAACGTGCCCGAGGAGCACCTCGGCGACGTGATCAACGACCTCCAGCAGCGCCGGGCGATCATCACGGCCACCGAGATCCGCGGCGGCGTGAACGTGCTCACGGCCGAGGCGCCGCTGGCGAGCATGTTTGGCTATTCGGCCGCGGTGCGGAGCGTGAGTCAGGGGCGGGCGAGCTTCACGATGGCCCCGCTCCGCTACGGCCCCGCCCCGGCGGAAACGGCCGAGGCGTTCGTGTGACGGACCGGCCCGAGCGGGTATGCTGAAGGGGCATCTGCGACTGCTTCGTCCACCGGAGGTCTCCATGATTCACGCCCGGATGTATGCCCCGATTCGTGCCCTCGCCAGCGCCTGTATCGCGATCGCCGTCATCGCCAGCCTCGCCCACGCCGAGCTTCCCCCGACGGCCGCCCCGCCGGCGCCCGAGGGCATGGAGCAGCTCTTCAGCGGCACCGACCTCGCCGGCTGGGATGGCGACCCGCGGCTGTGGAGCGTGCGCGACGGCGTGATCCACGGCGAGACCACGCCCGAGCAGGCCGCGAAGGGCAACACGTTTCTCGTCTGGCAGGGGGGCGACGTGGGCGACTTCGAGCTCCGGCTCTCGTTCCGCTGCAACGCCACGAACAACTCCGGCATCCAATACCGCTCGAAGCGGATCACCGACGAGACCGCTCCGAACAAGTGGGTGGTGCGGGGCTATCAGCACGAGATCCGCAACGAGAACACGTTGCCGAACGTGTCGGGCTTCATCTACGACGAGGGGGGCGGGGCCGGCGGCAGGCAGCGGATCTGCCAGGTCGGCGAGCAGGCCACGTGGGCGCCGGAGGGCAAGCAGGTGGCCGCCACGCTCATCGACCAGGATGAATTCAAGAAGGTGATGAAGCTCGACGACTGGAACGACGTCGTGATCATCGCCCGGGGCAACCACATCCGGCACTACCTCAACGGCCGGCTGATCCTCGACTTCACCGACAAGCACCCCGGCGCCCTGGCGCAGGGCGTGCTCGCACTGCAGTTGCACGCCGGCAAGCCGATGTGGGCCGAATACAAGGACATCCGGCTGAAGCGGCTGTAGGGGCGCCGCGCTCAGCGGTCGCCGAGCAGTTCCTTGAGCCGGGCCATCGGCGTGCGGCCGATCGGGAGCGGCCTGTCGAGCCCTGCGAACGCCACGAGCATCTGGTCGCGCGACTGCCACTGCGTCGAGCGGATCTTCGTGAGCTGCACGAACAGCGACCGGCTGATCCGCGGGAACTCGGCCGGCGGCAGGAGAGCCTCCCACTCCGCCATCGTGCGGCGCATCACCACCGGCTCCTCGCCGGCGACCTGCACGCGGGTGTAGTTCTGCACCGCCTCGATCCAGAGGATGTCGGCGTAGGGCACGGTCCGCGAGCGGCCGCGGCTCATGGCGAGCTCCACCGCCTGGTCGTGGTCGCCACCGGCATCGCCCGCCCGCGGCTCGGAGGCCGCAGACGCCTCGTCGGTCGCGAAGAACTGCTCGAGCCGCTCCACCGTGATCAGCAGGCGGTCGCGGTCGAACGGCTTGAGCACGTAGTCGACGGCGCCTGCCCGGAAGGCGTCGACCGCATAGTTCTCGCGGGCGGTCACGAACACCACCTTCGTGCCCTTGGGGACGCTGCCGAGCAGGTCACCGCCCAGCCGCCCCGGCATCGTGATGTCGAGAAACACCACGTCAGGCACGCGGCCCTTCAAAAAACGCTCCGCCTCGTCGACGCTGCCGGCGCGGCCGATGACGTCGATCACCTCGAAGCCCTCGAGCAGGTCGGCGAGGCGGTCGAGGGCCTTGGGTTCGTCGTCAACGAGCAGGGCGGTGATCATCGGGCGGGTTCCACGTTCGCTGGGTCGGCCACTGGTTCCTGCGGCTGATCGGCAGCAACCGCATACTGCTCGGTGAGCGGTATCGTGAGCAAGGCCCGCACCCAGCCGTTGCTTTCCCCCGTGGTGAGGGTGGCGGCGGGGCCGCCATGGATGAGCAGGCGGCGGCGGAGCGATTGCAGGCCCGTGCCGGTGGAGGCAAGGCCGTCAGGGTGCGCCCAGCGGCCGGTGTTCGCGACCTCCACGAACAGCCGGTCGGCCTCCCGCCAGGCCCGGATCCGCACCTCCAGCACGGCGTCGCCGTCGCTGGCCCCATACTTGAGCGCGTTCTCCACGAGTGGCTGGATCATCATCGGCAGGACCGGGATCCTGCGGATGTCGGCATCGCACTCGATCCGGCAGCAGAGCCGGTCGCCAAACCGATACGATTGGATCGTGAGGTATTCCTCGAGCGCGTCCATCTCCAGCCCGAGCGGCTCGAGGGCCTCGGACTGGCGCAGCAGGAACCGCAGGTAGGTGGCCAGCGAGTGCGTGACGGTCTCGATCGCGTCGGGGTCGTGCTTGCAGGCCAGGATCGTGTTCAGCGCGTTGAAGAGAAAATGCGGGCTGATCTGGGCCTGGAGCAGCTTGAGCTCGTTGCGCGAGGCGAGCGACTCGGCCTCGAACGTGCGGAGTTCGTGCGACTGCCCTTCCCGCACGAGCTGGATGCCGAAGTACAGCGCCGACCAGATGGCGAGCGTGGCGGTGTTGATCACGAGCCGAGCCGCCAGGCCGAGCTTCGCCGACGGCTCGTTGCCGATCGAGTCTGCAGCCACGAGCATGAGCGTGAGCAGCACGCCGCCGGCGATCGGCCCGCCGACCATCAGGCCGGCCTGCGAGATTCCCAGCCGGCGCCGCAGGTCGTCGTGCTTCGAGAGCCAGCGCAGCCCCGCCGAGATCACGAATCCCGGCACCACGCGGCAGCCGACGAACCACACGGGATCGGCGAGCGTCGGGGCGAATGCCTTGACCACGATCAGGCCGGCGCCGAACACGGCCCCCCAAAAGGCGACGTTGGCCACCCAGAACAGGTGGGTGCGGCAGGCGGCGCGGAGCCACGCGGGGATCGTCATGGTGCGGGGCGCGGGGTGATGCGGTCCGGGGATCAATCGGCGGGGAAATTACGGCGTGTTGACACACCCTACCATGGGTTTTAGATTCCGGGGCTCCGCTGTGCGGCATGCCCTAGGAGGGGCAGGCCAAAACGGCGGTTTTCTCGGAGTTTTTTCGCGTGGCCGGACCGACTCAGGAAATCATCCGCATCCGCATGGAGGCCTACGACCACGCCGTGCTCGACCAGAGCGCGGCGGAGATCGTCGACACGGCCAAGCGGACGAATTCGGAGGTGCACGGACCGATCCCGCTCCCCACCAGGGTCGAGCGTTACACGGTTCTCTCCAGCCCGCACATCGACAAGAAGGCCCGGCAACAGTACGAGATCCGCACCCACAAGCGCGTGATCGACATCGTTCAGGCGACCGCCAAGACGATCGAAGCCCTCAACAAGCTCAGCCTGCCGGCTGGCGTCGACATCAAGATCAAGGCGTCGTCGCGGTAACGGAGCCGCGCGGCGAAAACCACCAGGAACGAAATCAGGAGCGCACGACAAGGCATGCTTGGAAGGCGTTGCGGGTAAGGTTCGGGGCCGTCCTGCCGGAAGGCTGGACTCTTCGGCCCCGGATGCTTCCGCAGCCAACGGCTTCGAGCGTGATCGCGAGGTGACCGACGGCGGGCGAAAGCCCGGCGGATCGGTCGCATCGCCGGCGAAATGAACATGGCTGAATCTGCCGCCACTGCCGCCCGCGCCGACAAGGCCGGTCGCAAGAGCCTGCTGGGCCGCAAGGTCGGGATGACGCAGGTGTTCGATGCCGACGGCACGATCGTGCCGGTCACCGTGATCGAAGCCGGTCCGTGCCCGATCCTCACGGTGCGCACGCCCGACCGCGACGGCTACTCGGCCGTGCAGGTGGGCTTCCTCGACAAGCCGCGCCGCCTCGCGAGCCGCTCCGTCCGCGGCCAGGTGGCGAAGCTCGACAGCAAGCGGAGCAAGCGGCTTGCCGAGGGCGGGGCGACGCTCCCCGCGAAGGCCGGCTGCGAGCCGAAGCGGTTCGTCCGCGAGTTCCGCGGCGCTTTCGACGGGGTCGAGGTGGGCCAGGTGCTCACCGTCGAGCTCTTCGAGGGCGTGCCGGCCGTCGATGTCGTGGGCACCACGAAGGGACGCGGCACGGCGGGCGTGATGAAGCGGCACGGCTTCAAGGGTCAGCGGGCGAGCCACGGCGTGAAGAAGGTGCACCGCCACCAGGGCGGCACGAGCATGAACACCTCGCCGGCCCGCGTGTTCAAGGGCAAGCGGATGGCCGGCCGCTACGGCAACGAGCGGTCCACGATGCGGAACATCAAGCTCGTGAGCGTCGATCCCGAGCGGAACCTGGTCGTGGTGCGGGGGGCGGTGCCGGGGCCGATCGGCGGCTACGTGCTCGTCCGCGAGACGAACAAGATCAAGAAGGTCGGGGCGGACTCCCCGACCGGCACGACGAAAGCCGATGCGAAATGAACCTCGCCTTC
>JBJSZP010000082.1:0-1268 GCA_046090365.1 Planctomycetia bacterium | reverse complement strand
CCCGGTGACGTCGAGCGTCATCTGCACCGCGCCGCGCTTCACGCGGCGGCGCACGGCCGCCTCGATCTGCGACTCGAGCGCGGCGAAGCCCTCGCGCGACCGCAGGGCAAACTTGAGATACCGGTTGTTGACGCAGCGGATCTCGACGCTGCAGGTGCTGCCGCCGTCGGTGACGGCCGCCTCGCCACAGCCTGTCATGCTCAGCGCCATGGCGGGCCTCAGCGAGCGGTCACTTGGCCGGCGGAGCGTCGGCTGCGGGCGCCGGAGCTGCAGGCGGCTGCGGAGCCGCAGGCGGCGTTGCAGGCGGCTGTGGAGCCGACGCAGCGGGCGCTGCAGGCGCGGTGCCTTCAGCGGCCGGAGCCGGCGGCGCAGCAGGCGTCGCGGGGGCTGCGGGAGCCGCGGTGTCGGCGGGAGGCGTCACAGGCACGGTTCCGAGCGGGTTACCGGGCTGGCCGGCGGGCTGTGATCCGGGCAGGGCGCCGGTGGACGGACCCGTCGACTCGGGAGCGGCGCTGCCGAGCGATCCGCTGAGGAGCGACTGCTGCCGGCCGAGCACGTTGATCGAGAGCACGCAGAGCAGGATCCAGAATGTGGCCACGCCGACGGTGATCTTCGTGAACACGTCGCCGGCCTTCGTGCCGAACGCGCTCTGGCCCCCCATGCCGCCGAACGCACCGGCCAGCCCGCCGCCCCGCCCGCGCTGGATGAGCACGAGGAAGATCAGGAACAGGGCCGTGAACACGAGCATGAAGCCGAGGAAGAACCGGGCGAGCGCGAGCATGGGAAATCCTGTGAGCGGGGAAACCGAGTTGGCCAGGAGAATACCCTATCGGCTGGCCGGCGGCGACGGCATTCAGGCGAACGCCCGGGCGATCCCCAGGAAGTCGTCGGCCTTGAGGCTCGCGCCGCCCACGAGGGCCCCGTCGATGTCGGGCTGCCGGGCCAGATCGGCCGCGTTGTCGGGCTTCACGCTGCCGCCGTATTGAATCCGCACGCGGGCCGCCACCTCGGGCGAGGCAAGTTTGCCGAGGAGCCCGCGGATCAGGGCGTGCACCTCCTGGGCCTGCTCGGGCGTGGCCACTTTGCCGGTGCCGATCGCCCACACCGGCTCGTAGGCCACCACCACATTCTCGAGTTCGGCCGGTGACAGGCCCGCGAGCGAGCCCTGCACCTGCCCCGTCACGACCGCCGCCGTGCGGCCCGCCTCGCGCTCCTCGAGCGTCTCGCCCACGCACACGATCGGCACGAGCCCGGCGGCGAGGGCGGCC
>JBJSZP010000081.1:0-1457 GCA_046090365.1 Planctomycetia bacterium | reverse complement strand
GGTCTACGGGCTCAAGCCGGAGCTCGCCAACAAGCACGGCGGAATCGTGCTCGTGGGCGGGCATCTCTACGGCTGCGCCGATGACCAGGCGATCCTCCTCTGCGCCGAACTCGAGACGGGGAAGATCGTGTGGAAGGAGCGAGGCAGCGGCAAGGGCTCGGCGACGGTCGCGGCCGCCGACGGCCACGTCTATGTGCGCTACGCCAACGGCACGATGTCGCTCGTGAAGGCCGATCCGGCCGCCTACACGGAGGTCTCGAGTTTTACGGTGCCCGGCAGCGGCGACCGGCCTAGCTGGGCACACATGTTGATCCTCGACGGCCGGCTCTACCTCCGCGAAGGCGATGCGATCCTGTGCTACGACGTGCGGGCCGGAAAGTAGCCGCGGCGGGCAGCCTTTAGAAGCCGCGTTTCTTGAGCCACTCGAGTGTGCGGGCCGGCCAGTCGCCGATCACGCCGCCGTCGGCCTGCGGCTTCATGCCGAAGCCATGGCCGCCCGTCTCGTAGATATGGATCTCGGCTGGTACCTTCGCCGCCAACAGCGCGCGAAACAAGATCGCCGCGCCGTCAGGACTCGATGCCTTGTCGTCGGCCGTCTGGAGGATGAACGTGGGGGGCATGCGTGCGTCGATCGCCACGTCGCTTCGCAGCACGCCGCCATCGGCGACCTTCCACGGATAGAGGAGCACGAGGGCGTCGGGGCGGCAGAGATCGGCCGATGCCGCGCCGGGGAACCGCGGAGGATTGGCGGCGGCGACGAGCGCCGTCTGCCCGCCGGCCGAGAAGCCGACGAGCACGATCCGCGCGGGATCGACGGCGAAGTCGGCCGCCCGCGAACGCACCTCGTGCACCGCCTTCTGGGCATCCAGCACCGGCCCGGCGTTGGGCACCTCGAGCTTGCCGGTGGGCGCGCGGTAGAGCAGGAGAAACGCGACGAAGCCCCGGTCGTTGAACCACCGGCACGCATCCCCGCCTTCGTGCTCGTCGGCCAGCAGGCCAAAACCCCCGCCGGGCACGACGATCACCGCCGGCCGCTTCGGCGTGGCGGCATCGCGCGGAATGTCAAACACGACGAGCCGGGGTTTCGACACGTTCGACCGCCGCGAGATGCCGTCCTTGCCCACCTCCACCTTCTCGGGCGGATCGGCCGGGACGCTCGGCTCGGGCACCCCGGCGGGCCAGAGCGGGATCTCGTCGGCCCGCACCAGCGGCCCGATCAGGCAGGCCGCAATGACAACGAACGTTCGCACCACGTTCACTCTTCGCATTCCATCATGCTCCGGTAGAGCAGTCCGCCGAGGATGCCGCCGATCAAGGGCGCCACCCAGAAGAGCCACAGTTGCTGCACGGCCCAGCCGCCCGCGAAGAACGCCGTGGCGGTGCTGCGGGCCGGATTCACCGACGTGTTCGTGACCGGGATGCTCACGAGATGGATGAGCGTGAGGCACAGGCCGATG
>JBJSZP010000080.1:0-4240 GCA_046090365.1 Planctomycetia bacterium | reverse complement strand
CGCCGCCGCGGCCGACGCGCCGCCGCACTGCGCCTGCGTCTACCTGCCGCATCTCGACTACGCCGCCCAGCGTTCCGGCCCCGACAGCCCGCCGGCCCTCGCAGCCTGCAGCGAGCTCGACGCAGAGATCGCCTCTCTCGTCGACGGCTTCCTGGCGCTCGTCGAGCCTGATGAACTCGTGGTGGTCGTCGCCGGCGAGTATCGGATTCGGCCGGTCACGCACGCCCTGTTTCCGAATCGCATCCTGCGTGAGGCCGGGCTGCTGGGAATCACTTCGACCGCCGACGGCGAACTGCTCGACATCGCGGCGAGCCGGGCCTGGGCCCTCGCTGACCACCAGGTGGGCCACATCTATCTTCGCGACGGCAATGATCGCGGCCTCGTCGAGGAGATCGCGGCGCTGTTCCGGGGCAGGGCAGGGGTGGGGAGCGTACTGGCCGGCGAGCAACTCGTCGCGGCAGGCCTCGCCGCTACGCCCGGGCCCGATGCGACCAGCCGCTGTGGCGACCTCGTCGTCATGAGCACGCTCGACAGCTGGCAGGCCTACCCCTACTGGCTCGACGATGCCCTGGCGCCTGGCTTCGCCCGTACGATCGACATCCACCGCAAGCCGGGCTACGACCCGCTCGAACTCCATCTCGACCGCTCACGGCTGCCCAAGATCGCGATCCCGCTCGACACGTCGCTCGTGAAGGGCTCGCACGGCGCACTCGATCCCGCGAACCCGCACGAGACGATCCTGATCTCGTCACGGCCCGGCCTCGTCTCCGGCCCGCTCGCGATGCACGAAGTCGCCGGCGTGATCCTCAGCCTATTCGGCGTCGCGTGAGCCGTAGGACAGGCTTCAGCCTGTCACTGCCTCAACGCGCCCAAGCCGGCTCGGGATTGCCCCTCGCCTCTCCTTTTGCAGTTGAGGAGGCTCGGGGTTGTCCCCTACCGTTGAGACGGCGTATTTGACCAGCGAAGCCATCTTCACGCGAACACCCGGCATCGTGCCGCTGTTCGCTTGGCCGACCTCCGTCGGCTGGAGTTCACCCGGGTCTCCGGCCCTGACGTGAGCGTGTGGGAGACGGGCTTTGCCCGGCGACCGTAAGCCGGAGCTGACGCCGGGATGGCGGCGACGGCGCGACAGCCGCCAGGCGAAGCGAAGCGGACATGCAGAGAGCCGAAGCCTGGAGGGCTGAGGCGAACGTCCGGCGAGAGGGCCTGGGCAGTCACGAGCCGGCGCGCGCGTCGACCGCAGCGATTCGAGGGCCCGGCCTACCCGCCGAGTTCGCGGAGGTAGTCGAGCGTGTAGATGCCGCTCGAGTGGCCGTCGGAGAATTCGATCGAGTAGGCATATTGGCCCACGGGCTTCATGCCGCTGATCGTGAGCGGTGCGAGTTCTTCTGGGGCGAGCACCGTGAGCGGGTTGGGGCGGGCCGGCTCCACGCGCTTCTCGCGGCAGGTGGCGCACGGGCAGGCGTCGCGCAAAAGTCGCGGCGTGTAGACGCTCGTGGCGCCGTCGCTCCAGACGATCTCGATGGCGCCCGGGGAGCGCGGGTCGTCGAGGCGGCGGATCGAGCGGGGCAGGAGTTGTGTCATCGTGCGGGCGAGCCTGCGGGAGGGCGGGTGGAAGTGCGGTGGTCGATGATGCGGCGGCCTTTGCCCTCGAACCGTGGCAGGCTGCCGATCGGCACCGCGGCCACGTCGACGCGGATGCCGAGCCGCACCTGCAGTTCGCGGGCCACGCGGTCGGGGGCGGCGAGATGATCTTCCACCTCCAGCCGCAGTTCGTCGAGGCTGGCGACCGTGTCGACGATCACCCGGTATTCCACGATCTCGGGAAAACTCCGCACGATGTCGTCGATCGCTCCGGGGAAGATGTTGACGCCACGGACCACGAGCATGTCGTCGGCGCGGCCGAGGATGCCGCCGTCGAGCCGCACCCACGGGCAGGCGGCGGCCTCGTCGGGCCAGCGCGGCCGCACCAGGTCGCCGGTGCGGTAGCGGATCACGGGGGCGCCCGCGCGGCCGAGCGTGGTGAGCACGAGTTCGGAGAGTTCGCCGGGCCGGGCGGCCCGCCCCGTCTCGAGGCTGAGGAACTCGGCATGGAAGCACGGCTCGATGACGTCGACACCGCCGCCGGCGAGCGTGCCCACGCCCCACGGACCCACCTCCGTCGCGCCCGCGTGGTCGAGCACGTCGGCTCCCCAGGCCTCGGCGATGCGGGCGCGCACGGCTGGGATCGAGCCGCCCGGCTCGCCCGCCACGATCACAAGCCGCACCGGCAGCTTGGCGATGTGGAGCTTGTGGTCGCGGGCCACCTCGGCGAGGTGCAGTGCATAGCTTGGCGTAGCCACGAGCACCGTCGCGCCCACGGTGCGGGCCAGCTCCAGCCGCGCGAGGCTCGGCATGCCGCCGGTCGGCACGGCCATGGCGCCGCAGGCGATCGCCGCGTCGAACGCGCTCCAGAATCCGGCGTAGGGGCCGAACGAGGAGGCCACGAGCACGCGGTCGCCGGCCCGCACGCCGCCGCGGTCGAGGATTTCGCGCCAGCAGTCCATCCACCACGCCCAGTCGGCGGCGGTGTCAAACACCGGCAGCGGCCGGCCATGCGTGCCGCTCGTGTGGTGAAACCGCACGTAGCGGTCTGCCGGCCAGGTGAGGTTCGCGGGGCGGCCGCCCCGCGATTCGGCGACGAGTTCCTCCTTGAAGGTGAACGGCCAGGCCTCGAGGTCGGCGAGCGACGCGGGCGCGGGGTTCACGCGGGCGAGTTTGCCGGCGTAGAACCGGTTCGCCGGCAGGATCTCCGCGAGCAGCCGCCGCAGGCGATCGAGCTTCAGCCGGTCGAGCGCGGCGCGGGAGAGCGGGGCGGCGGGCGACGCGGTGGTGGGCATGGCCACCGATTATGGCACGCCGAGGCTGGGGATTCCCTGCGACGGAGCATTCTGCAGCGGCGCCTGAAACACGGGCGCGGGCACCTGCGGCGGAAACACGGGTCCGGT
The DNA here is from genome assembly GCA_046090365.1 of Planctomycetia bacterium. Classification (GTDB taxonomy): domain Bacteria; phylum Planctomycetota; class Planctomycetia; order Pirellulales; family UBA1268; genus RGVT01. Next base: position 1,253 of record JBJSZP010000080.1, on the reverse strand, counting down.
GCCGGGCAGCGGCTGGAACTGAGATTGGGGCTGGGGTGGCAGCATCTGGGGCGCGGGCAGCGGCTGTGGCAGCGGCATCTGCGCCGGCGGTGGGGCGGGGATCGGCTGTGGCACCACGACCTGCGGCGCGACGGGCGGCGGCGCGGGGAGGCTCCCCGCGGAGGCGCGGGCCTGCTCGGCGCGGGCCACGACCTCCTCCGCCGGCGTCGCGGTCAGCGGCGACATCGCCAGATCGACGACGCGCTCGTCGCGAATCTCGCCCGGCCAGATGTTTTCGGTGACGAAGTCGAGTGGAAACACCTGATACCAGGGGAGTGGGAACGGCTGCCGCACGGTGAGCGTCTCGTAGCCGTCCTTCACGAGCCGGATCTTGCGCGTGCCGTAATAGACGAAATCGGTCGAGACGGGCGTCGTGCCGATCTGGTAGTCGTCGACGTAGACGAGCGCGCCGGGCGGGTTCGAACGGATCGTCATGCGGCGCTGCACGCAGCCCGCGGCGGCGAGCGCCGCGAGCAGCGCGACGGCGCACCGAAACGAGTGCGGGAAGGCGATGCCCAGCATGGCGGGGACGATACGCTGGCCGCCCTGCGGCCGCCAGTGCAGCCCACCCCTGCTGGTTTGCCGCAGTTTTCCCGGGCAGACGTGTCTCGCCCGGGCCGCGCGGCCTCGCTAGAATCCCTCGCTGGAACACCCTGAGGCTCGATTCGCGTGGGCAAAGGCACGAGCCTGATTTACTCCGACCGCACCGACGTGGGCCGTCGGCGGGCGAGCAACCAAGACTCGAAGTCGGTCGTGCCGCCGTCGGGCCCCCAGCAGTATCGCGCCCGCGGCTGGATGTTCCTCGTGGCCGACGGGATGGGAGCCCATGCCGCCGGGGAGATGGCCAGCCAGATCGCCGCCGAGCGCGTGCCGCTGGTCTACGAGAAGGCGGCCCAGCATTCGCCACCGCTGGCGCTGCGGCAGAGCATCGAGCAGACCAATGCCGAGATCAACGCCAAGGGGGAGAGCGCGGTCGAGTATCGCGGCATGGGCACCACCTGCACGGCGCTCGTGCTCCTGCCGCGCGGGGCCCTCGTGGGCCACATCGGCGACAGCCGGGCCTACCGCGTGCGTGGCCGCACTATCGAGCAGCTGTCGTGCGACCACTCGCTCGTGTGGGAGCTGGAGGCGGCCGGCGGGATATCGCGGGAGGAGGCGGCCGGGGCCGTCCCCAAGAACATCATCACGCGGTCGATGGGCCCTCACCCGCACGT
>JBJSZP010000079.1:0-4238 GCA_046090365.1 Planctomycetia bacterium | reverse complement strand
GGGGTTGCCCCTACCATTGAGCCGGCGTATGCAGGCAAGCGCAGCCATGGATGGCGCAGCGCAGCCGGAGTCGAGCGAACGGAGGGCTGGAGGCCCGCAGTGAGCGTCCGGCGAGGTGGTACGGGGCAACCCCGAGCCGGTGCAGCTACGTTGACGAGACAGGCGGGACGCCTGCCCTACTTCGGCGGGGCCAGCGTGACCTGGAGCGTCACCTCGGCGCCGGCGCGGAGGACGACGACGGGGATCGTGTCGCCGCCCTTGTGCTTCCGCAGCGCGCTGTCGAAGTCTTCGAGGCCCGTCACGGCGCTGTCGCCGAGCCGCACGATCACGTCGCCGCCCTGGAGGCCGCCGCGGGCTGCGGGGGAGTCTTTCGTGACGCCGGTGATCGCGTAGCCTTTGCCCGGTTTGCCGAAGTCGGGGATGCTGCCGAAGTAGGGGCGGTCGCCGCCGCGGGCGAACATCTTCGAGGCCACCTCGATGTAGGCGGGCCGCTCGGGGGCGGTGGCGAGCTCCTTCACGAGGTCGGCGACGAGCCGCGTGAGCCGCACCATGCCGGCGTAGTTGATCTTGTCGGCGGTGTCGGTCGGGCGGTGATAGTCGGAGTGCGAGCCCGTGAACAGGTGGAGCACCGGGATCTTGCGGGCGTAGAAGCTCGAGTGGTCGCTGGGGCCGAAGCCGCCCGGCTCCTTCGCCACCTCGAAGGAGTGCGCGGCCACGAGCCGGTCGACGAGGGCGTCGAGGCCGGTGCCCGTGCCCGTGCCGTGCACCACCACCTTGTCGCCCTCGAGCCTTCCCACCATGTCGAGGTTCACCATCGCCGCCGTGTCGGGGAGCGGAAGGGCCGCATTGGCCGTGTAGTGGGCGCTGCCGAGCAGGCCGCGCTCCTCGCCGGAGAAGGCGGCGAACAGGATCGTGCGGGGGAACGGCCCCTCGGCGGCGAGGATCCGCGCCACCTCCACGAGCATCGCCGTGCCGCTGGCGTTGTCGTCGGCGCCGTGATGCACGGCCGTCTCGCCCGGGGCGGCGGAATTCGGCCCCCCGAAGCCGAGGTGGTCGTAGTGGGCCCCGAGCACGACCGTTTCCTTGCCGCCGGTGCCCGGGAGGATGGCGAGCACGTTGCGCGACTCGGCCTCCTTCCGCTCGATCGCCACGCGGCCGCGGATCCGCCAGCCGGAAAGCGGCGCGGACTGCGGCTCGAGGCGGTCGTCGATCGCCCGCTCGATCGCCGGCAGGTCGCGGCCCAGGCCCGCCTCGATCACCGGCGCGATCGCGGAGCGGCGGACGTGCAGCACCGGCATCGTGCGCTTCTCGGAGCCGTCGCCGGCCCGCTCGAACGCCATCAAGGCGTCGTCGGTGTCGGAGGCGTCGTTCATGAACACGAGCCCGCCGGCTTCGTGCTCGGAGGCGTTGGCCACCTTGCGCGAGAGCGCCGCGAACTGCGAGGCCTGGTTGCCGTCGAACACGCTGTGGGGATTGTCCTTCTGCGGCTCCTGCCGGAGCACGATCACCGCCGATCCCTTCGCGCCCGACGCGCCGATCGGGGCGTAGTCGTCGTAGCCCTCCTTCGGCGCCGTGATCCCGTAGCCCGCGAACACGAGCGGGAGGTCGAACGCCCCGGAGCCTCCCGCGGCGAGCGGCGTGAAGTCGGTGCCGAGGGCGAGTGGCCGCACCGGCCGCGTGCCGTCGGCTGCAGGCGGCCCGACGAGCTCCGCCGTGTTCTCCGCCGCCGGGCCGAGCTTCGCCTCGAGCGTCACGGGGAACCGCTGAAACGGCGCCTCGCCGACCACGGTCGTGTCGAGGCCGATCGCCTCCAGCTGCCGCGCCACCCAGTCGGCGGCCTGCTCGATCCCCGCCGTGCCCGGCCCCCGCCCTTCCCGTTCCGGGGCGGCGAGCCACGTGACGGCCTCGCGGAGCCGCGCCTCGAGCGCCGCCCGATCGGTCGCGTGCGAGGCGTCGGCGGCGGCCGCCGGCTGGAGCGTTCCGCTCACGGCGCAGGCGAGAACGAGGCCCGCCATGCCGCTCCGCAGGGCCCCGGGTTGTCGTGCATGCATCAGGTTCACCTCGTCGCTGAGCTGGACACCCGCATTCTATCCGCTTCACGCGGGTCGTCCCCTGTGCCAAAATCGAGGATGACGATTCCTCGTGATTCCCGCCGCGTCCGGAGCCTCCGCGTTCGTGTCCTCGCTGTACGTCATCCAAGGCCGCAACCGCGGCGCACGCTTCGACCTCGCCGCCCATGCAGGCGCGATCACGATCGGCCGTGATTCGGGCAACTTCATCCAGCTCGACGACAACGAGGTGTCGCGGCGCCACGCGGAGATCCGCCGGGTGGACGGCATGTTCGTGGTCGGCGACCTGAAGAGTTCCAACGGCACCTACGTCAACAACCGCAAGGTGGAGCGGGCCGAGCTTTCGAGCGGCGACCAGATCCAGGTCGGCCGCACCGTGATGGTGTATTCCAAGGACCACGACGACGAGCGGGTGGCCGGGCTCGTCGACATCGTCGCCCCCTCGAGCGGGGGCGACGGCTCGCGGATCGTGCGGTCGATGCCCGAGGAGGAGGGCGTGGCGGCGGCGTTCATGCCCGACGACACGCAGAACCGCTATCTCGCCCGCGCACGCAGCAACGTGCAGGTGATGTACCGCACGGCCCTCGCGGCGAGCCACACGCTCGACATCGACGAGCTGCTCGGCCGGATTCTGCAGCTCGTGTTCGAGTGGATCGAGGCCGACCGCGGCTGCATCATGCTGCTCGACCCCGAGACGCGGCAGCTGCACACGAAGGCCCGGCGCGACCGCCGTGCGGGGGACGCCACCTCGATGGCGATCAGCCGCACGATCCTCGACTACGTGCTCGAGCGGCGTGAGGGCGTGCTCACGAGCGACGCCCAGGACGACGACCGCTTCGCCTCGGGCAACAGCGTGGTGCGCACGGGCGTGCGCGAGGCGATCTGCGTGCCGATGCAGGGCCGCTACGACACCGTGGGCGTGATGTACGTCGACACGACGGTGCCGCTCGGCGAATCGCTGGAGGCGGGGCGGCGCCGGTTCAGCGACGAGCACTTGAAGCTGATGATCGCGATCGGGCACCAGGCCGCGATGGCGGTGGAGGACACGACCTACTACTCCGCCATGGTGCAGTCGGAGCGGCTGGCGGCAGTGGGCCAGACGATCGCCACGCTCTCCCACCACATCAAGAACATCCTCCAGGGCATCAAGGGGGGCGGCTACCTCGTGGATATGGGCCTCGAGAACGAGGATCTCGGCGTGCTGCGCAAGGGCTGGGAGATCGTGGGCCGCAACCAGGCCAAGATCTCGTCGCTCGTGATGGACATGCTCTCGTTCAGCAAGGAACGCGAGCCCGATCCCGTGCCGTCGGACCTCGCCGCCCTCGTCACCGACATCGTCGAGACGGTGCAGCAGCGGGCGAGCGACGCGGGGGCCACGATCCGCTGGTCGCCCCCCGCCGACCTGCCGCGGCTCGTGTTCGACCCCGAGGGCATCTCGCGGGCCGTGCTCAACGTGGTCACCAACGCCCTCGACGCCGTCGAGAACCGGCCCGAACCGCGGGTGGAGATCCGGATCGAGCTCGACCGGGAGGCGGGGTTCGTGCGCGTGATCGTGGCCGACAACGGCGAGGGCATGAGCCCGGAGACGCTCGCCGAGATCTTCAACCTGTTCGTCTCGACGAAGGGCTCGCGGGGCACCGGCCTCGGCCTCACCGTGAGCCGCAAGATCCTGCGCGAGCACAAGGGCGACATCCGCGCCGAGAGCCTTCTTGGCGAGGGGAGCACGTTCACGCTCGAGTTCCCGCTCGCCCTCGCGACCGACGCGGCGGCGTCGGGGGCCGGGCCGACGATGGCCGACGGCCCGCCCCCATGACGGACGGCCGCCGCGCGATCTCCGCCGTGGTGATCGCCCGCGACGCCGCCGGGCACATCGGCGAGACGCTCGCGAGCGTGGCCTTCTGCGCCGAGCGGCTCGTGCTCGATTCCGGCTCGACCGACGAAACGGCCGCGATTGCCCGCGCCGCCGGCGCCCGCGTGGAGCACCAGCCGTTCCTCGGCTACGGCCCGCAGAAGCGCCGGGCAGTGGATCTCGCCGCGCACGACTGGATCCTGTCGCTCGACGCCGACGAGACGCTCGACGCAGAGGCCGCGGCCGCCGTCGCGGCCCTCGATCTCGCCGATCCCGAGGCGTGCTTCGCGTTTCGCCGCCGCACCTTCATCGGCCGCCGG
>JBJSZP010000078.1:0-2099 GCA_046090365.1 Planctomycetia bacterium | reverse complement strand
TCACGAGCCACGTGCGGCCCGACTGCGACGCCCTCGGCAGCGAGCTGGGGATGCTCGGCATCCTCGAGGCGCTCGGCAAGGACGTGCGGGTCGTCAATGCCCAGGCGACCCCGGCCAACCTCAAGTGGATCGATCCGGAGCGCCGGCTCGAGTCACTCGCCGAAGGTGTGAAGAAGGAAGATCTCGTCGACCGCGACGTGTTCCTCGTGCTCGACACCAGCGCCTGGGCGCAGCTCGGGGCGATGGGAGACGTGGCCAAGTCGATGCGCGACCGCGTGCTCGTGATCGACCACCACGTCAGCGAGGACGACCTCTCCGACCGCTGGTTCAAGGACACCGCGGCCGAGGCGACCGCCCGGATCGTCTACGAGATCGCCCTCCGCCTGCGGGTGCCGCTGACCGAGGCGATCGCCACGCCGATCTACGCCGGCCTCTCGACCGACACCGGCGGCTTCCGGTTTCCCTCGGTCAGCGGGGAGAGCTTCCGCGTGGCCGCCCGGCTGGTGGACGCCGGGGCGAGCCCGCCGGCCATCTACCGCGAGCTCTTCGAACAGGACACGCTCGCCCGGCTCAACCTCGTGGGCCGGACGCTAGCCGGCGCGCGGACGGTGCATGACGGCAAGGTGATCTTCTCGAGCGTCCGGCAGAGCGACGTGAAGCAGGTGGGCGCGGTGCCCGCCGACACCGAGGACCTGGTCAACCTCACGCTCGCGGTGAAGGGTACGGAGCTGGCGGCGATCCTTATCGAGCAGCCCGACGGCCGAATCAAGGTGAGCTTCCGCAGCCGCGGGCCCGTGGACTGCAGCGCCCTGGCCGGTCGCTTCGGCGGCGGCGGCCACAAGGCGGCGGCCGGCGCGATCCTCGACGGGCCCTACGAGGCGGCAGAGTCCAGGGTGCGTTCGGCGGTCGACGAGGCCTGGGCCGCGCGGCCAGCCTCGTCATGACCAGGAGCGGTGAGTCGACGCCCCGATCGATCAAGGAACGGCGTTGCCGTGAGGGGCTGCCCATGCTCCGAGAGCCGGCGTAGCTGGCAAGCGAAGCCATGGATGGCGGAGCGCAGCCAGGTCCGAGTGAGCGGAGCCCAGGATGGGCGGAGCGAACGTCCGGCGACGGGGCGTGGGCAGCCCCGAGCCCACGGTTGACGTCCTGCTTTTTGCCCCGGACAGTCCCGGTTACGATTTTGAGACCCGCAACCGCGGGCAGTTGACGAGAGGGCTCGAGAGAAGCGTCATGCAGATCGAAACTGGTGATTCCCGCCGCGGATTTCTCGCCAAGGTGGCGGCGGTGGCCTGCGGCGGCCTCGCCACGCTCGCGCCGGTGGCGGCGGGCGTGTGGACGTTGCTCGATCCCCTGCGGCGAAAGGGGGCCGCGGCGACGTTCCTGCCAGTGACCGAGCTCTCGGCCATCCCGGACGACGGCGTCCCGCGGCAGTTCGCGGTGGTCGCCGACCGGATCGACGCCTGGACGGGCTTCCCCCGCGAGCCGATCGGTGCCGTCTACCTGCGGCGGGAAAAGGGCTCGCGGGAGGTTCAGGCGCTCACGGCCACCTGTCCGCATGCCGGCTGCTTCATCGAGCTCGAGGGCAATCGCTGTTTCCGCTGCCCGTGCCACAACTCCACGTTCACGCTCGACGGCGGGATCGTGCAGCCGAGCCCCTCGCCCCGGGCGATGGACTCGCTCGAGTGCCGTGTGGATGAGGCCGGCGGGGTGGCCGTGAAGTGGGAGAGCTTCCGCACCGGCGTCGCCGCGAAGGAGGCGAGCGCATGAGCAAGCCCCGGGAAGGCCGCGGCGGCCCGCTCAAGCGGCTGGGAGATTTCCTCGACGACCGCACGGGCTGGCGGGGGCTCGTCCACGAGGCCCTCTACGAGCGGGTGCCGGGCGGGGCCCGCTGGCGGTATGTCTGGGGCAGCACGCTCGTGTTCGCCTTCATGACCCAGGTGATCACCGGGCTCTTCCTCTGGGCCAGCTACTCGGCCAGCGCCCAGACCGCCTGGGAGAGCGTCTGGTACATCCAGCACGAGATGACCGGCGGCTGGCTCCTCCGCGGCATCCACCACTTCATGGCGCAGGCGATGGTGGTGCTGCTCGCCCTGCACCTG
>JBJSZP010000077.1:0-2094 GCA_046090365.1 Planctomycetia bacterium | reverse complement strand
GCCGCCCAGAGCGCGAACTACCCGTTCTGCACGATCGAGCCCAACGAGGGGATGGTGAGCGTGCCCGACGGCCGCCTGGAGCGGATCGTGAAACACATCCCGCCCCAGAAGGTGATCCCCGCCGCCCTCAAGCTCGTCGACATCGCCGGGATCGTGAAGGGGGCGAGCGAGGGGGAGGGGCTCGGCAACAAGTTCCTCTCGCACATCCGCGAGGTCGACGCGATCCTCCAGGTGGTGCGCTGCTTCGAGGACCCCGACGTGATCCACGTGGCGGGCAAGGTCGACCCCGTCTCCGACATGGAGACGATCGAGATCGAGCTGATGCTCGCCGACATCCAGCACCTCGACAACCTCCTTCCCAAGGCGGAGCGGGCCGCCAAGAGCGCCGACAAGGAGGCCAAGCTCAAGGTCGAGGCGATGAAGAAGTGCCTCGCGCATCTCGGCGAGCAGAAGCCGCTGCGCACGCTCGTGCTCGACGAGGCGGAGAAGAAGGCCGTGAAGGAGTTTGGCCTGCTCACGGCGAAGCCGATCCTCTACGTGGCCAACGTCGACGAGGGCGACCTCGTCGGCAAGGGTCCGCTCGTGCAGCGGGTGCGCGAGGCGGCGGCGAAGGCCGGCGCCGAGGTCGTGCCCGTGTGCGCGAAGCTCGAAGCGGAGATCGCCGAGCTCGACGAGGCCGACCGGGCCGAGATGCTCGCCGGGGCCGGCCTCACGGAGCCGGCGCTCGCGGCCCTCGCCCGTGCCGCCTACAAGACGCTCGGCCTGCAGAGCTACTTCACGGCCGGTGAGAAGGAGGTGCGGGCCTGGACGATCCCCGTGGGCGCCCTCGCCCCGCAGGCGGCCGGCGTGATCCACACCGACTTCGAGAAGGGCTTCATCCGGGCCGAGATCTACTCCCTCGAGGACCTCGAGCAGTATCACACCGAGAAAGACATCCGCGCCGCCGGCAAGCTCCGCGTCGAGGGGAAAGACTACGTGATGCGCGACGGCGACATCTGCCTCTTCCTCGTGAACCGCTGACGGGGTCGTCGGGCAGGGAAGATTTCTGACCTCCGGGCGTGCCCGCCGTTGACCGGCAGCATGCCAATTGATATCATTGATATCAGTCCTGAATGGGGCCCGTCACGAGGAGGCGTCATGGGGCAGTTGATCGTGCGAAATCTGGCGGACGACCTCATCCAGGCGCTGCGGAGGCGCGCAGCGCGGCATGGAAGATCCGCCGAGGCGGAGCATCGCGAGATCCTTCGGGAGACCCTCGGGCCGGAAGTGACGCGACGCTCGTTCAAGTCGTTTCTCACGAGGCTTCCCGATGTCGGTGAAGATGACGACTTCGCCCCGCGGCGCGACATGCCACGGAAAATCCCATCGTGACCTGGCTGCTCGACACCAACGTCCTGTCTGAACTGCGGAAAGGACAACGGGCTGATGCCGGGGTCCGCCGCTGGTTTGACGAGGCCGTCGACCGGGACCTGTTCACGAGCGTGCTCGTCGTCGGCGAGCTTCGCCGCGGCGTGGAGTCGATCCGTCGCCGTGACCGTGCCGCGGCTGACAGCCTGGCACAGTGGCTGGAATCACTCGTGGACAGGTTCGGAGAGCGTCTCCTCCCCGTCGATGCCGCAGTGGCCAGTCGCTGGGGCGAGTTGAACGTGCCGAATCCCGTGCCGACGGTCGACGGCCTTCTGGCTGCCACAGCATTGGTGCACGATCTCACGCTCGTCACACGCAACGTCGGCGATGTCGGGAGAACGGGGGCGCGGCTGCTCAACCCGTTCACAGGCCGCGGACGGCGGGGCGGCTGATCCCGCGACCCACGCACCACGCCGATGCTCGTGGCGGCGAGACATCATCTGACGGCACGTGTCCGTCGCCGGCTCGGTACGTGGGGGCATGACAGGCGGGACGCCTGTCCTACGCTACTTCAAGGCGGGGGTGCGGAGCTCGTCGGGGAGCCACTCGTTTTCGGCGGCGTCGGGGGCCACGCTGCTCTCGCCGTCGGGGGCGAAGCCCTCGGCGTATTCCTCGACGTGCTCCTCGCGGGCGCTCGTGCCGAAGAAGGAGTAGAAGACCGGCACGAGGATCAGCACGAGCAGCGTC
>JBJSZP010000076.1:0-13602 GCA_046090365.1 Planctomycetia bacterium | reverse complement strand
CAACGTCCCACAGGCGATGTACCTCCACGAGACCGACAATCCGGTCTGGGGGCGGACCATCCATCCACACGCGGCCGAGCGCGGTCCCGGCGGCAGCAGCGGCGGGGATGCCGCGCTCGTCGCCTCGGGTTGCGTGGCGCTGGCGATCGGCAACGATCTCGCCGGCAGCATCCGGCAGCCGGCGCATGCGTGCGGCGTGGCGGCGCTCCTCCCCCGGGCCGCCGCGCTGGGGCGCGGCGGGGCGTTCGAGACGATGCCCGGCCTGGTGGGGCAGCGTTCCCGGGCCGGCCTGCTGGGGAGGACCGTGGCCGACGTGGCGGCCGGCTGGCAGGCGATCGGCACCGCGGAGGCGGCGCCGCCGCCGGCTTCGCTGCGCGTGGCGTGGTGGGACGAGGCGGGGCCGCTCGAGCCCTCGCCCGCGGTGCGCCGGGGCGTGCGGATCGCGGTGGAGCAGTTGCGCGCCGCGGGCGCTCGCGTCGAGCGGCTCGACGCGGCGACCGCAGCGTAGGCCGCCTGGATCCATCTCGCGTTGGTCTCGGCCGACGGTGGGAATGACGTCCGCTCCCTGTTCGGCGGGGAGCGTCCCATCCCGCCGGTGGAGCGGCTGCTCGCCCTGGCGGGCTTCCACCCGGTGCTGCGCCGGATCTTGGCCGGGGCCTGCGTGTGGACGGGGCGCGGCATCAAGGGGGCGGCCCTGCGGCGCACCGGGCCGCGGCGCGGCCGCCGCCTGGCCCGGGCGCTCGCGGATCGGGCCGGGATCGAGGCGGTCGTCGAGGCGTGGCGTGACCGCCATGACGTGATCGTCTGTCCGGTGTCCGCCCTCCCGGCGCTGCGGCACGGCACCGCCGCCAGCCTCGTGGTGGCCGCGGCCCCGTGCCTGCTGGCGAACCTCGTCGATCTGGCCGCGGGCAGCGTCCCGGTGACGCGCGTGGAGGCGGGGGAGGAGCGGGGCCGGCCCTGGTCGCCCGACCCGGTTCGGCGTCTGGCCCGTCGCACCGACGAGGGAAGCGCGGGACTGCCGATCGGCGTGCAGGTCGTGGCGCTCGACCGTCGTCCCGGGGTCGGGGAGGCGGTCGTGCTCGAGGCGATGCGCGCGATCGAGGCGGGGGTCAGCCCCGCAGTTTCGCGTTGATCGCGGCGGGCATCCCCTCCAGCGGCAGCACCTCGCAGGCCGCGTTGAGCTCGATCGCCGCCTTGGGCATGCTCCACACGATGCTGCTGGCCTGATCCTGGGCGACGGTGTGCCAGCCACGCGCTCGCAGTGCCAGGAGCCCCTTGGCCCCGTCGGAGCCCATGCCGGTGAGCAGCACCGCCAGGCCGGGGGTGGGCCAGTACTCCGCCACGCTCCAGAAGAAGACGTCCACGCTGGGGCGGAAGAAGATCTGCTTCGGCTCCTCGCGGTACACCAGCGTCCGCTCCTTGGTGAACAGCAGGTGGTCGTTGGTGCCGGCGACGAGCACGTCCCCGGCGACGGGGCGGTGCCCCTCCTCGATGACCCGCACCGGACGGCCGGTCTGGTCGCCGAGCCACTTGGCCAGTCCCGGCGCGAAGGCGACGTCGACGTGCTGCACCACGATCACCGCGACGTTCCAATCGGCCGGCAGCGGTGCGAGGATCCCGGCGATCGCCTTCGGGCCGCCCGTCGAGGCGCCGATGAGGAGGAGCTTCGGGGGGCCGGACTGCGGCCCGGACCGTCCCAGCCGCCGGGTGTCGGCCCCGGGACCGACCAGCTTCGCGATCGTGGCGATCTTCTCCACCAGGGCCTGGCGTCCGTGATGCTCGCCGGAGGGGCCGAGCATCGGCGTGTCCACCGCGTCGAGCGCGCCGTGGCCCATCGCCTCGTAGACGAGCGAGATGTTGCCGCTCACGGTGGCCGTCACCACGAGGATGGCGCAGGGGGCCACTCGCATGATCTCGCGCGTCGCCTGGACGCCGTCCATGTGCGGCATCAGCAGGTCCATGAGGATCAGGTCGGGCCGGTCGCGTTTGGCCATCGCCACCGCCTCCACGCCGTCGGCCGCCATCCAGGCGATCTCATGGTCGGTCGACTCGGTGACGACGCGGCGCAGCGCCTCGGTGGCCGCCCGGACGTCGTTGACGATTGCGATTCGCACGCTGTTGCTCCTCCGCGGGCCGGGGCCCGCCCGACTCAGGCGACCGGCTCGCCGATGAGGTCGATGATCGTGGCGATGAACGTCTGGTCGTGGAAGCTGGTCTTGGTGAGGTAGCGGTTGGCGCCGGCCTCGAGCCCGCGGAGGCGGTCCTCCTCGCGGTCCTTGTAGGAGACCACCACCACGGGGATATGCCGGCGGACCGGGTCGGCCTTGATGAGCGACACCAGGCCGATCCCGTCGAGCCTCGGCATGTCGATGTCGCTGACGACGAGATCGTAGTCGCCCCCCCGGATGGCGTTCCAGCCGTCCATGCCGTCGACGGCCACGTCGACCTCGAACCCGCGGGTCTGGAGCAGCTGCCGTTCCAGTTCCCGGACGGTGATCGAATCGTCCACCACCAACACGCGCTTCGTGCGCCGGGCACGCCGGGCGTCCCGGTCGAGGTCGAGGCGCGGGATGCGCCTGCCCATGAGCAGGTTGTCGATCGAGAGGACGAGGTCCTCGACGTCGACGATCAGCACCGGGGAGCCGTCCTCGAGGAGCGACACGCTATTGACGTCGGCCACCTTGCCCAGTCGCGGGTCGAGGGGGCGCACCTCGAGGTCCCGCTCGCCGAGGAAGGCCTCGACGATGAGGCCGAACTGCTGTCCGCGGTCGCTGACCACCACCACCGGCATCGGGTCGACCGACGGCGGGGCGGGGGCGGTGCCCAGCACCTGCGCCGCCGACACCAGGCCGATCGAGACGCCGTCCCGCTGGAAGAACTGGCGTCCCTCCACCGACCGGACATCGGCGTGCGGCACGAATTGGATATGGTCGATGCGGGTCAGGGGGAAGGCGTAGGGCTCTCCCGCCACCTCCACCAACAGCGCCCGGACCACCGACATCGTGATCGGCAGCTGGAGCGTGAAGACGGTCTGCCGCCCCGGGACGCTCGACACCCGGACGCCGCCGCCGACGGCCTTGACCATGCTCTGCACCGCGTCGAGCCCGACCCCGCGCCCGGAGATCTCCGTCACGCGGCGCCGCGTGGAGAAACCGGGCAGGAACATGAACTCGAGCACCTCCGGCTCCGTGAGCCGGTCGGCCACGTGGCGCGGCACGAGGTCCCGCTCGACCGCGCGGTCGCGGATGCTGCCGACGTCGATGCCGCGGCCGTCGTCGGCGAGGATGATCTGCAGCATGCCGGCGCGGTGCCGGGCCTCGAGGACGATCGATCCCTCGACCGGCTTGCCGGCCCGGCCGCGTTCGTCGGGGCCCTCGATGCCGTGGTCGATGGCGTTGCGCAGGAGGTGCGAGAGGGGCGACTCGAGCTTGTCGAGGATGTCGCGGTCGACGCCGGTCTGCTCCCCGCGCACCTCGAACCGCACCTGCTTGCCCAGCGTGCGGGAGATGTCGCGGACGAGCCGGGGAAATCCACGGATGCCGTCGGCCAGCGGCCGCATCCGGCTCACGATCACCTCGTGGTGGAGGCGGTTCGACAGGTCCTCGTTGCGGCGGGCGAAGCTCTCGAAGTCGTCGACCTGCTTCATGAGGCCCGTGAGGCACGCGTCGGCCCGTTCGCGGACCCGGGCCAGCATTCCGAGGAGCGGCGGCGGCAGCCGCGCCTCGTCGGCCTTGAACCGCTCCTCGACGAGGGCCACGGTGTCGCAGAGCTCCACCTGCGCGGCCCGGAGTGCGAGGAGCGAGTCGACGAACGGGCGGAGCTGGCGCGTCTCCACGAGCGACTCGCCGGCGAGGCCCACGAGCCGCGTGAGGCTGTCGGCCGACACCCGCACTACCCGGTCGACCTGGTCGAGCGGCTTCGCGGCGGCCGGCGCTGGCGGCGGTTCGTCGGGTGTGGGCACGGCGGCGTGCGGGGCGGCCGCCGGCGCTGCGGACGGTGCCTCCGCTGCCGATGGCGCCTCCGCTGCCGATGGCGCCGGTGCGGGCGGGATGCTCGGCGCAGGCTGCGGGGAGGCCGTGGCGGGAGTGGGTGCCGCCGCGCCGGGGCTCGTGAGCAGGGCGGCGAGTTTTTCGACGAGCGCGTCGGCGTCGGCGGCCCAGCGGCTCTCCGGCGCGAGGGCGTCGTCGGCCTTGGCGATCGACGACAGGAAGTCGACGCTCGCGAGCAGGAGGTCGACGTGTTCCGGCCGCACGCGAAACCGTCCCTTGCCGGCGGCGACAAAGCAGTCTTCCATGGCGTGCGCCACGCGCACCGCCGGATCGAGGCCCACGATCCGCGCGGCGCCCTTGAGCGAATGCGCCGCCCGCATCATCGCCTCGATCGTCTCGGGAGAACGCTCGAGCTCCTCCACGGCGAGCACGCCCGCGGAGAGGACGGCCGTCTGGCTCTCGGCCTCGAGCCGAAACAGCGCCAGCATCGAGAATCCACTCAGGTCGTCCGCCACGTGATCCTCCTCCGCCCTACCGCCCGATCTGTTCGTCGAGGGCGGCGAACACGCGGCCCTCGTCGAGCAGCCCGACCGTCTGTTCCTGCCATCCGAACAGCGCCTGGCAGAACCTCGCGTTCGCCTGGCTCACCGTCGATGGCACCGCCCGCATCGCCGAGCGGACGATGCGCTGCACGCCCCCCACCTCGTCGACGCCGCACACCCACCGGCCGCCCGCGGCGTCGCCCCGCTCGACCACGAGCAGCCGGGCCGCCGAGGGCCCTTCCGCGGCCTGGTCGACGACGGTGGGCTGGCGGTCGAGCCCCAGCAGGGAGTGCAGCGACACGCACAGCTGGAGCTGGCCGCGGATATTCACGAGCCCCTCGAGCACCCCGCCGGTGCGGTGCGGCACGCGATGCAGGGGCCGCACGGTCGTGATCTCGACGAGCGTCGTCGTCGGCAGCGCGAGCCACTCCCTTCCGATCCGGAAGATGAGCACGCTCAGCGCGTCGGGGTCGGCGACGACTTCCGGCTCCTCCAGGATCCGGCTCCACTCCTCGAGGTAGCCTTCCGGCGGCTCGCGATCGAAGAACGTGCGGGCCGCCTCGGCGAGGACGGGGCAGTTGCGGCAGTGGACATAGGTCTCGAGTTCCGGGCAGCTGCGGTCGCCCGACACGCCGATCCGGCGCCAGCACTCCTCCATCGGGGCAACGAGCCGCGGAGCGCCGTTGCTGGGATGCATGGTGTTCATGGCGCGGCCTGGCGGGCGAGGATGCGGGCGGCCGACTGCCGATACGTGTCGGCCATGACGGTGTCGCCGCGCTGCGCGGCGAGCAGGGCGAGGGCGAGGAGCGCCTCGTCATGGGTCGCATCGAGATACAGCGTCTTGTGGAAGCAGGCCTCGGCCCGGTCGGGGTCGCCCGCCGACTGGTGGAGGATGCCCATCAGGAAGAACAGTTCCGGCGCGGGGCCGGCCTGGCGGGCGTGCGTCTCGCAGAGGGCGAGGGCGGCGCCGAACCTCCGGGCGTTGGCGAGCGAACCGGCCTCGCGCAGCACATCTTCGAGCGTGGCCCCTGGAGCCGGCGCCGGTTCCGGAGCCGGCAGGGCCGTGGCAGGTCGGGCGGCGAACGGTCGGGGCGGCCGCGGCGGGGCAGGGCGGGGCGGCGTCGCGCGGACGGCCGGCCTGGGGGATGCCGGGCCGCGCAGCGCATGCACGCCGCGGCGCAGGGCAAACACGGAATGCTCTCCGGCCGGAATCCAATCCCCCTTGATGATCGGCGGTTCGGCCGCGCCGAGCACGAGCAGGCCGTCGGCGGCGACGAGCCGATCGAGCGCCCCCGTCACACGGTCCCTGGCTTCCGGCGTGAGGTAGATGAGCAGGTTGCGGCAAAACACGACGTCGTACGGCCCACGGCCGGAGGCGAGTGCTTCGGCGACGAACGTCTCGTCGAGGATGTTGGATCGCGTGAACCGCACGAGCCCGCGCACCTGCTCGTCGAGCACCGCCGCCGAGCCGTCGCGGCGAAACCAGCGGTCGCGAAACGAGAGGTCCGCGTTGCGGAATGCGTTGGCGGAATAGCGGGCCGCGCGGGCCCGCTCGAGCGCCGCCGCGCTGATGTCGACTGCATCGATGGAGAACTGCTCCGGCGCGAGGCCGGCGTCGAGGAGGCCCATCGCCACCGAATACGGCTCCTCGCCCCCTGCGCAGGGAACGCAGAGGATGCGGATCGGCCCGCGGCCGGGGAGCGCGGCCCGCGTCGCGGCGAAGCGGCACACGAACGCGAACACCTGCGGGTCGCGGAAGAACCAGCTTTCGCCGACGACCACCTCCTCGATCAGGCGATCCCGCTCCGTTGGATCGGTGTCGGCCCGCTCGAGCGCGGCGGCCGGGCTCTCGAGGCCGAGCGCCTCCATGCGGGTGCGCACCGCGCGGGCGATCGCCGGTGGGCCGATCGTGTCGGGGTCGAGGCCGATCCAGCGGGCGAGGAGCTGCTCCGCCGCGGGCGTCGAGCCCGGGTCGCGTGGCGTCGTGCGTGTCATGGGCCGCTGGCTCCGGCGACCGTCGCGACGAGATCCGTGAGCAGGTCGTGTGGGAGGAGCCGCTCCACCGCGACCATCTGCACGGTCCGGCCGTCGAGCCGGAGGAGCCTGCCGAGAAACGGCGCCCGCTCGCCGTCGCTGGAAGTGGAGCCGGCCTGGTCGTCGGGCACGGTCTGGATCGAGATCACGTTGTCGGCGACGAGCCCCAGGCGGGCCCGCCGGGGCGAATCGGCGGCCTCCGCGCGCTCCGGCGGCGTCGGCAGCGGAAACTCGACCACGATCACGCGGGTGCTCAGCCGGCGCACGGCCGGGTCTGCGGCCGGCGCGCCGAAGCGGCGGGCGAGGTCGACCAGCGGCACGAGGTGGCCCCGGTAGGTGAACACGCCCGGCAGGAAGGGAGGCAGGAGCGGGAGCGGCCGCGCTGGAACCAGCGGCAAGACTTCGAGCACCGTCCTCGAGGGAATCGCGTAGGGCTGGCCGGCGACGGTGAACGTGAGGATTTGCATGGGGCTCCGCCCGCATCAGACCGTGAAGCGGGAGACCTCCTCCTTGAGGTCACCGACGGCCTCGCGCAGGTGGATCGTGGCGTTGTTGAAGTCGTCGAGCGAGGCCGCCGTGCGCGACGCGCCCTCGGCGAGGCGGACCATCGCCTCGCGGATCTGCTCCGCTCCCTGCGACTGCGCCTTCATGCCCTCGGTCACCTGGCCGAACCGCCCCGAGATGCCCTGCACGGCCTCGATGATCCCCCCGAGCTTCCCCGAGATCTCGGCGATCTCGCGGACGCCCCCCCGCACCTGCTCGGAGAACTTGTCCATCTCCATCACGCCCGCCGACACGGCGTATTGCATCTCCTTCACCATGCGCTCGATATCGAGGGAGGCCACGGCCGTC
The DNA here is from genome assembly GCA_046090365.1 of Planctomycetia bacterium. Lineage (GTDB taxonomy): Bacteria > Planctomycetota > Planctomycetia > Pirellulales > UBA1268 > RGVT01. The sequence goes on along the minus strand of JBJSZP010000076.1, from coordinate 6,185 downwards.
TGGTCGGCGAGCCGGCGGATCTCGCGGGCCACGACGAGGAACCCGAGCCCATACTCGCCCGCCTTCTCCGCCTCGATCGCGGCGTTGATGGAGAGCAGGTTCGTCTGGTCGGCCACCTTCGTGATCGTGGTCACGGCCAGGTTGATGTTCGCGGCCCGTTCACTGATCACGCCCAATTTGGCGCCGAACGACGACGTGCTGTCGGCGAGCTGCCGCATCGTGGAGTCCATGCCGGCGAGGTTGCCGCGGCCCTCGGCCGCCATCTCGCCGGTGTGGGCGGCCATGTCGTTGACCTCCGTCATCGTGCGCACGAGCTCCTGGCTCGTGACGGAGATCTCCTTGACGGCCGCCACGGCCTCGCTGGTCGAGGCGCCGTAGTCGGCAATCACCTGCTGCTGCTCGCTGCTGGTCGCCTGGATCGCGGTGGCGGTCGAGATCAGGGCCACCGACGACTTCTGGATCCGGCCGATCAGCCCCCGCAGGTCGTTGGTCATCGTCTGGATCGCCGTCAGGAGCGCGCCGGTCTCGTCGTCACTCACGGCGCCCACGCTGGCCCGCAGGTCGCCACCCGCGACCTGCCGGGCCAAGTCGACGGCCGTGCGGATCGGGGCGGAGATCGTGCGGGCGACGGCCAGCGCCGCGATCGTGACGCCGAGGATCGTGGCCAGCGACAGGCCGATGATCGCGGCCCGCTGGAAGTTGACGAGGGCGAACGCCTCGGCGGCGTCCTGCTTGACGTTCATCCCCCAGCGGAAGCTCGGCAGGTAGCACCAGGCCGACACGACCTCGTTGCCGCGGTAGTCGCCGACGACGCCGTAGCCGCGGGCGCCGCTGGCGGCCTTCTGCGCGGCGACACCCTTGTCGCCCCCGAGGGGAATCCGGAGCTTGAAGGCCGCGTCGGGGGCGTGGCGGAGCGGGCAGGTGACGAGCACCGACTGTCCCTGCTGCTCGCCCGTGACGATCTCGCCGGTGCGGCCGAGGCCGCTGCGGTCGGAGAGCACCTGCCAGACGCGTTCGGGGCCGAGTCCGAGGGCGAGCACGCCGATCACGCGGCCCTCGGCGAACACGGGGCTCGTGACGAACGCCAGCGGCCGCCGGGCGGTGCCGTAGGCCTGGAAGCCGGAGAGCTCCGACTGCAGGAGCGTGCGGGAGCGGTCGAAGCCGAGGGCGAGTTCCGACGAGGCCGTGCTGCCGGTCATCAGCGAGCCGCCGACCGGGAGCTGCTTGTCGAGCGAAAACAGCACGGTGCCCGCCGTGTCGAGCAGCAGGACTTCGGTGTAGCCGAACGAACTCGCCACGTAGCCGAGGAACTCCTCGAACTGCCGTCCTTCCGTCGTGAGCTTCGTGAGGCGAGCCGGATCGGCCGCCTCGCCACCCTTGCCGACCAGGGCGGAGAGGTCGCGCACCGCCCGCACGACGGTCGGCCCCCGCGCCGTCGCCATGCCGTCGCGCACCCGCTCGATCGCGTAGGCCTCGAGCTCGCCCGCCTTGGCGGCGGCGATCTGCACGAGGTTGTTGCGGACGGAATTCTCGAGGGCCCGCGTCGCGATCCGGGCGGTCGTCGCGGTGAGGATCGCGCAGGGGATGAGCGCGATCACGAGAAACCAAAACAGCAGCCGGCCGGCGATCGACCGCTGCATGGCGGGGGCGGCGGCACCGGTGGATGTCGAAAGGGCGGTCATCTGAGGACTGGACTCCGATTCATGGCCGGGTGGACGATGCCGGCACGGACTGATTCGACGTGTTGCTCCATGCGCCCCCCCACTGCCGCTGGAGCCCCGCGACAAATTCCTCCCATGCCTCGCGGGACCGTGAGAGCGGGAACGGCACGGGGCGGACCGCGGTGCGGCTCGTCCACACGATGTCGAACTGCCCGTCGGGGCGGATGCGGCCGATCGACACGGGCCGCCAGGTGTGCTGCGTGGTGGGATCGACCGAGATGATGCCCTCGGGCGCGTCGAGGCTCTGGAACCGAAGGGCATTGCGCACCTGCTGAACCTCGGTCGTGCCGGCCTCCTTCACCGCCTGCGCCCAGAGGCGGACGCTGTTGTAGGCGGCCGCGATCACGTCGGAGGTGGTGCGGTCGCTGCCATACCGCGTCTTGAACGCCCGCACGAAGGCCTGGTTTTCCGGCCGCTCGATGCTCTGGAAGTAGTTCCAGGCGGCATAGTGGCCGGCGAAGTCGTCGCGGGCTCCGCTGCGGAGCTCGTCTTCGGCGATCGCGAACGTCATCACCGGCGTTTTCTCGGGGCGGACACCGGCCGCCCGCAGTTGCCGGGCGAGGGCAAGCCCCGAGTCACCGGGAACGGCGCACAGGATCACGTCGGGGTCGGTCGCCACGATCTGGCGCACCACGGCATCGACATCGGTGCTGCCGAAGGGGATGTAGGCCTCACCGACGCGTTCCGCGCCGAGCCCGGCGAGCTGGTCGGAGATGATCGCGTTGACGGAGTGCGGCCAGATGTAATCGGAACCGACGAGAAAGAATCGTCGGGCGCCGAGCGTGTCGTAGCACCACTGCACGGCCGGCGTGATCTGCTGGTTCGGGGCGGCGCCGGTGTAGATGATCGCGGGCGACTGCTCGAGCCCCTCGTAGGCCATCGGATACACGAGCAGATGGTCGGCGGCCTCGAATACCGGCAGCACGCTCTTGCGGCTGGCGCTCGTCCAGCACCCGAACACGACCGCCACGCCGTCGTCGCGGATCAGTCGCTCGGCCTGGCGGGCGAAGGTCGCCGGATCGGAGGCGCCATCCGCGATCACCCAGCGGACCGGCCGGCCGAGGAGGCCTCCGGCGGCGTTGATCTCCTCGAGCGCGAGCACCTCGGCGTCGATCATCGATTTCTCGCTGACGGCCATCGGGCCGGTCTGCGAGTGCAGGAGCCCGACGAGGATCGGCCGCCGATCGACGAGCAGACGATCGAGGGCGAGCCACCCGAGGCCCGCGAGGAGCGCCGCCGCGAGCAGCCACGGCCAGCGGGAACGTCGCCGCACGAGCCGGGGCGGTTCGTCCTGATGGGTGTAGGGCGAAGGCGCGGAGGGGCCGGTTGAGAGTGGGGGGGGCATCATCTTCGTTCCAAGACACCGTGCGGAGGGGCCGTGCAGGACGCGGGCGCGGTCCACCACCTCAATCTTTGCCCATCTTTCCGAGCCGGGCGACCCTGTGGACGAAATTCCTTCCGGGACCGTTTCGACCGCTGCAACCGGGCATGACCGTTCCAACCGCTGCAAGCCGCCCCTGGTGGTGGCGATGCCGGAAATCCGGGGGTATATTTGTTTCCCGGATGCGGGCGGAACGGTCGGGTGGAATTCAGTCCCATCCGTCAGTCATCCCTCCGGGCACCTCGTCTTCCGGTTGCACGTCTTCCCGTAGCAGGCAGTGCCGCGATGGCATCCGTCCCCAAGCAACGATCGCAGCCGATTTCGCTCGAGCGGATCGCCGGCGTTTCGGCCTGGGCCGAGCAGGTGCGGCGGGCGATCGAGCTGGTCGCCGCCCATCAGTCGAGCGTCCTGATCCTGGGGCCCAGCGGGACAGGCAAGGAACTCATCGCCCGCGCCATCCACTCCTCCGGCAAGCGTGCCGCGAAGCCGTTCATTCCGGTCGACTGCGCGGTCACCACCGGTACGCTGTTCGCGAGCCACATGTTCGGCCACGTGAAGGGGTCCTTCACGGGGGCGATGTCGTCGACGCTCGGCTGTTTTCGCGCGGCCGACGGCGGGACGATCTTCCTCGACGAAATCGGGGAGATGGAGCTCGAGCTCCAGGCGAAACTGCTCCGTGTGCTCCAGCAGCGGGCCGTCGTGCCCGTGGGCAGCCACGACGAGATCCCGGTCGACGTGCGGGTGGTCGCGGCCACAAACCGGGATCTCGGCAGCGAGGTGAAGGAGGGGCGGTTCCGCGAGGATCTCTACTATCGCCTGAACGTGGTGACGATTCGCACGCTGCCCCTTCGGGATCGTCCGGAAGACGTCCCTGTGCTCGCCTCCCGCTACCTCGCGGAACTGGCGGCCCGGCACGGAATGCCGATGTGCACGCTCTCGCCGCGGGCCATCGAGATCCTGCAGTCGTACTCCTGGCCCGGCAATGTGCGCGAACTGGAAAACGTGCTCGAGCGGGCGGTGATGTTCTCGTCGGGAGACGAGATCGATCCAGATGCCCTCAGCGGCTTCATGGGCGCCGGCGGCGTGCTGGCCTCCGACGTCACCCCTGCCACCCCCGTCCCCGCACCGGTGCCGGGCGTGTCGCAACTGGCGCAGGCGGCAGCGAAGGGGATCCTGACGACGACCGCGGTTCCCGGGGTGTTCCGCGTCGAGCCGACCGTGAAGCAGCCCGGGCCGGGAATGGTTCAGCCGCCGGCTGTTTCCGCGCCGAGCGGCGACCCGACGCCGGGCCAGGCCTGGCCGACGCTGGCCGACGTCGAACGGGTGCATCTCGAGCGCACGCTGGCCGCCACCATGCAGAACAAATCGTTGGCGGCAAAGCTCCTGGGGATCGATCGCTCCGTGCTCCGCCGCAAGTTGCAGCGTTACGGCATGGAGGGGCAGGGCGGTGCCGACCAAGGGAGCCCGGACGACGGCGGCCCGGATGACGCGGCTCGGGAATCAGCTGGCCCGTGAGCGGACCGTCGGCTCCGCGGCCACATCGTCGTCGGCCACGCGGAGCCGCAGGGTCGTGGCGGGCGGCGCCCGTCGCTCCTGGGCGAATCCCCTGGTGCCCGCGTTGAGAAACGCGCACAGATGCCTGCTCGGCCCGGAATGGAATTCGGTCGCGAGGGCCTCGAGCACCTGCGTCCAGGGCAGGCCACGGCGATAGATCGTGCGGTAGGCCGCCTTGAGTTCGGCGATCTCGTCGGTCGAGTGCCCGCTGCGTTTCAGCCCGACGATGTTGAGGCCAACGATGCAGCCGCTCTGGCCGTCGACGAGCATGTAGGGTGGGATGTCCTGCACGACGCGGGCGTGCCCGCCGACCATGGCCAGCCGGCCGATGCGACAGAACTGGTGCACGGCGACGGCTCCCGACACGAACGCCCGGTCCTCGACCGTGACGTGGCCGCCGAGCAGCGCCCCGTTGGCGAAGATGCAGTTGTTGCCGACGACGCAATCGTGCCCCACGTGCGCCGTCGCCATCACGTAGTTGTGGTCGCCGATGCTCGTCGCCGTGCCCACCTTCAGGGCCCGGTGCACGGTGACATACTCCCGGAACACGTTGTGGTCGCCGATGACGAGCGTGCCCACCTGCTGCGGCCGGGCGGCATGCTGCGGTGCACCGCCGACGACGCAGTGCTCCCCGAATTCGTTGTGGCACCCGGCCCGCACACCGCTCTTCACGACGGCGCCCGGAGCCACGGTGCAGAAGTCGCCGAGTTCCGCGCCGCCCTCGACGGTGGCGAACGCCCCGACCGTCACTCCCACTCCGAGGCGGGCTTCGGGGCTGACGGCGGCGAGTGGATGGATGCTCAAGGCCGGCCTGGCGGAAAGGAGGCGGTACGGACGACGGAGACGAAAGCCTTGCGAACCCGGGGGTTATCGGCTTGGCGGGCCCCTCGATTCAATGGCAATTTTTCGTCGTGCGCACAGTTTTCCAGGGCCACCCCGCTCCCCCCGTCGAGTCCGCTCCGGGCCGGAGCGACTCGTCACGCCGACCGAGGCCGGTAGACTTCCCCGGTTCACACCCCGGAATTCGAGGACAGACCATGGCGAGTCGCGAGGAGCGGTACGAGGCGGCGGAACGGCTCAAGAACGACGGCCAATTGGCCGAAGCGGTCGCGGCGCTCGAGGCCGTGGTGGCCGACCATCCCGACTTCTCCCTCGCCCACTCGGCGCTCGCCGCCTGGTGCACGCGGCTGGAGCGGCACGACGAGGCGATCCGTCATGCCCGGCGGGTCTGCGAGCTCGAGCCGAAGGATCCGTTCAGCTACACCGCGCTCAGCGTGGCCTGCATGCGTGGCGGCCGCATCGCGGAAGCCGAAGACGCCCTCGCACGCTCCCGAATGCTGCAGGGCTAAGCCCGTAGGACAGGCTTGAGCCTGTCGCTGCCTTGGTTCATGCGCGCCGGCTTCGGGCTCCCCGTATCCCATCGCCGGACGTTCACTGCGGCCCTCCAGGCCTCCGTTCACTCGACTCCGGCTGCGCTGCGCCATCCATGGCTGCGCTTGCCTGCATACGCCTGCTCCGGGACACGGGGA
>JBJSZP010000075.1:0-5049 GCA_046090365.1 Planctomycetia bacterium | reverse complement strand
TCAGGGTAACAACCCCGAAGACACGATCGTGCGGCTCTCCGACGGCACGCCGCTCGCGGCAGCGAACGCCCTCGGGCAGGGTACCCAGGTCGACCGCTTTCTCTACCGGCTGGCGACGGTCGACGCGGCGTGGAAGTGGCGAGGCGTCGGTGTGTTCTGCGAGTACTACTGGCGGCTGCTCGATGACTTCGCAGGCGAGGGACCTTTCAACCGCTCAAGCATCTTCGACCAGGGCGGCATGGGCTACGTCTCCTGGTGCTTCGTGCCGCGCACTTACGAAGTCTACGCCCGCTCGAGCGTCGTCACCGGCCCGTACGGCACCGGCCAGGAGTATGGCGGCGGGCTCAACTGGTATCTGAAGCGGTCGCGGCAGGCGCGGCTCACGCTCGAGGCGCTCTCCATCAACCGCAGCCCGGCCCAGAACTTTCTCTATCCGTATCGCGCCGGCTACACGGGCACCGCGATCCAGACGCAGTTGTTCGTGATGTTTTGACCGCGATCACTCCTGCGGCGGCGGGCGACGGAAGCCCTCGTCGGGGCCGCGGCCGCCACGGCCTGGCCCGCCCGGGCCGCCCGGCATGCCGCGGCGCATGAATTCGCGCATCCGCGCCATCCCTTCGGTGAACTCTTCGCGCGAAAGTGTGCCATTGCCGTCTCGGTCGAGCCGGCCAAACGCCTCCTCGCCGCCCGGCCCGCCCCCCGGCCGCTGCGGCCATTCTCCTCCCAGTAACGGCGGCCCGTCGCCATCCGGCCGGCGCGGCCGTTCGCCGTCGGGCCGTGGGCCGCGCGGGCCGTCGGAGCGACGGAAGCCCTCGCGGCCTCCCGGGCCCAGCGACCGCATCCGCTCGCCCGCGGCCGTCGCCTCCGACTCGTCGATCTTCCCGTCGCCGTCGGCGTCGATCCGGCCGAATGCCGCCTCGAGGTCGGCGGTGCGGGCCTTGATGAACTCGTCGCGGTTCACCTTGCCGTCGCCGTCGGTGTCGGCCCGCTTCAGCATCTCGACGGGATCGCGGTCGCCCGGCGGCTGGGCGGCTGCCATGCTTGCAATCGCGATGCAGGTGACGGCGACGAGGAGCGGGCAGAGCGGGATTCTCATGGAGGCTTGAAGAGCGGCGTCACGCAGACCCCGTCGCTTCCGCTCCGGGCTTCGTGGGTGTGCCGAATGCCCTGGTTTTTCAAGCGCCAATAGCGTCGTGCCCATGATGAACCTTTCGAAAAAAAGTGGACGGGTCAGGCGATGATCTCGCGGGCCACGGTGCCGTGGACGTCGGTGAGCCGGAAGTCGCGGCCGGCGTAATGGTAGGTCAGCCGCTCGTGGTCGATGCCGAGGAGGTGGAGGAGCGTGGCGTGCCAGTCGTGGATGTGCATCCGCTTCTCGACGGCCTCGTAGCCGTAGTCGTCGGTCGCGCCGTAGGCCAGGCCCCCCTTCACGCCGCCGCCCGCCATCCAGAGCGAAAACCCCTTGTTGTTGTGGTCGCGGCCGTCGTCCCCCTGGCTGTGCGGCGTGCGGCCGAACTCGCCCCCCCAGATCACGAGCGTCTCGTCGAGGAGCCCGCGGGCGGCGAGGTCGGCGAGCAGGCCGGCGATCGGCCGGTCCACCTGGCGGGCCGTGGCCTCGAGCGACGAGCCGAGGTTGAAGTGGTGGTCCCAGTTGCCGTGCGTCACCTGCACGAACCGCACGCCGGCCTCCACGAGCCGCCGCGCCATCAGGCACTGCCTTCCGAACGCGTCGGTGTCGTCACCGCCCACGCCGTAGCGGTCGAGCGTGGCCCGGCTCTCGCCGGCGATGTCCATCACCTTCGGCACCTCGTCCTGCATCCGAAAGGCGAGCTCGTAGGACTCGATCACGCCCTCCGTGTCGGGGCTGGTGCCGCCGTCGAGGTCGAGCCGCGTTGCGTTGAGCCGCTGCACGAGGTCCACCTGGCTGCGCTGGGCGGCGCGGTCGAGGAGCGGGCTCTTGATGTTGGCGACGGCCGCCGGATCGCCGCCGCCAGCGCGGCGGGCCGCGAACGCCGGCCGGAGCGGGCCGCCGACGCGCGTGGCCTGGTACACGGCCGGGAGGAACGCGCTGCCGAACGTGCGGGCGGCGGCGGCCGGGGGATTGATCACGATGAACCCCGGCAGGTTCTCGTTTTCGGTGCCGAGGCCGTAGAGCGTCCAGGCGCCGAGCGAGGGGCGGATGAACTGCGTGGTGCCCGTGTGCAGTTGGGCGAAGGCCTGCGGATGGGCCGGGAGGTCGGTGGCCATCGAGTTGATCACGCACAGCTTGTCGGCATGCCGGGCGACCTCGTCGAACAGGCCCGAGATCCAGAGGCCGCTCTTGCCGCGCTTGCTGAACTTCCAGCGGGGCGCCATCAGGGCCGCGCGGCCCCTGCGGCCGGCGGCGGCCGGCGCGGGCTGGCCAGCGTCGGCGGCGAGTTTCGGCTTGTAGTCGAACGTATCGACGTGCGACGGCCCGCCCTGCATGCAGAGGAAGATCACGTGCTTGGCGCGGGCGGGAAAGTGCGGCGGCCTGGGGGCGAGCGGGCCCGCGGCCGGCGCCTGCTCGGCCGCCTGGGCGGCGAGCGCGGAGAAGGCGAGCAGCCCGAAGCCGTTGGCGGAGTCGCGGAGGAACGCCCGCCGCGATCCGCCGGGGATTCCGATCAAGGGGTGCGTGCGCATCGTGGGTGCTCCGGTCAGTTGAGGTGGCGGAATTCCGCGGTGGCAAACAGCGCCTGGCAGTAGGCCACGAGCGCGAGAGACTCGGGCTGCGATGGTGCGGACTGAGCGGCGTTGCGCTGCGCATGCCGGCGGGAAAAGTCTGTCCAAAAGGCGTTGATGGTCGATCGCTCGGCGGGGCTCGGCGGGCGGCCGAGCGCCAGTTCGAACGCCTGGGCCAGCCGGTCGGCCGTCGTGCCCGGCAGGCGGGCCACGCGGTCGGCGAACGCGCGGGCGAGGGCCACGACCTCGGGATTGTTGAGGAGAAACAGCCCTTGGGCCGGCACGTTCGTCGCGTCGCGGTCGCCGCTCACGAGCGAGGCGTCGGGAAAGTCGAACACGGCGAGAGAGTCGGGGAGCTGGTCGCGCAGGATCGGCAGGTAGATCGACCGGCAGAACTCCGGCTGCCCGCGGACCGTGTTCACGAGCTGGATCATCCCCTGCCGGTCTTCCCGTACGCGGGCCACGGGGGAGCCGGGCGTGGGCGCAAGGTCGAGCCGGCCCGCCACAGCGAGCATCGCGTCGCGGATCGCCTCGGCCTCGAGCCGGCGCTGGTCCATCCGCCAGCGGAGCCGATTGTCGGGATCGATCGCGAAGTTGGCGTCATCGTGCACGGCGGCGAGCTGGTAGCCGCGGCTGAGTACGATCCGGCGGATGAGGCCCTTCACCGACCAGCCGTCGTCCATGAACGAGACGGCGAGGTGGTCGAGGAGCTCCGGATGGCTCGGCTCCATCCCCATGATCCCGAAGTTGTCGGGCGTGGCGACGAGGCCCTGGCCCATGAGCTTGAGCCACACGCGGTTGGCCATCACGCGGGCGGTGAGCGGATTGTCGCGCGAGGCGATCCAGAAGGCGAGGTCGAGCCGGCCGCTCCCCTCTGCGATCTTCCGCGGCTCGTCGGGCGCGCAGAGCACCTCCACGAGCCCGCGGGGCACGGTCTCGCCCGGCTGGTCCACCTCGCCGCGGGCGAGGAGCGGGCTGTCCACGGGCCACGGCCGGTCGAGCACGCCCATGGCGAGCGCCCGCGGGCTGCCGTCGTCGTGGAACTGGTCGAGGTCGCTCTGGGCCCCGAACTGCCGGTCTCGCGCCGCCCGCACCCGGAGAAACCTCGCGGCCCCGTTTTCGTCGCGGCCCTCGCGCCGTGCGGCCATCGCATCCTCGGCCAGGTCCCCGGCCTGGTCGGTTCGTTCCTTCACTTCCTGCCGCAGCCGGGCGAGGTCGGCGGCCGCGAGCGGGGCCACGGCGGAGGGCAGCCCGGCCTCCCGCGGCAGTTCGATGAGGGTCGATGGATGGGCGTTTTTCAGCTGGGGCCCCGTGCCGTAGAGCGTTTCGCTGCTCATGAAGATGCCGGCGAGGGCGTAGTAGTCGCGCTGTGTGACGGGATCGAACTTGTGGTCGTGGCAGCGGGCGCAGGCGAGCGTGAGCCCGAGCATCGCCTGCGAGACGACGTCGATCTGCTCGTCGATCACGTCCATCGCGAACTGGCGCCGGTCGCGCTCGTTGAGCCCCTTGGGCCCGAGCGCGAGGAAGCCCGTGGCGATGATCTTCCCCGCCTGGTCGGCCGGCCCCGAGTGCTTGAGCAGGTCGCCGGCGAGCTGTTCCTTGAGGAAATGGTCGTAGGGCTTGTCGTCGTTGAAGGCCGCGATCACCCAGTCGCGGTAGCGCCAGGCATGCGGATAGGGAAGGTTCACTTCCTTGCCGCTCGAGTCGGCGTAGCGGGCGACGTCGAGCCAGTGCCGCGCCCAGCGCTCGCCGAACCGCGGCGAGGCGAGGAGACGGTCGACCACCTGTTCGACCGCATTGGGCGCGGAGTCGGCCACGAACGCGCGGACCTCCTCCGGCGTGGGCGGCAGACCGGTGAGATCGAACGACAGTCGCCGCAGGAGGGCCTCGCGTCCCGCATCCGCCACCGGCTTCACGCCCGCCTCCTCCATCGCTGCGAGGAGAAACCGGTCGATGTCGCCGCGGGGCCAGGCGGCGTTCCGGACATCCGGTGCCGGAGGCGCGACGGGCTTCTGGAGGGCCCAGTGGCGGCGGCCGGCGGCGAGTTCTTGCTGCCAGGCATCGGCAGGGACGGGGTCGACGGCGGGGCTCGGGCTGGCCGGCAGCAGCAAAGCCGCCACGGCCAGGGCGACGTTTGCGAGCTTGAAAAACCGGCGGGGATTCATCGGGCGGCCCTCGCGGAATGCTCCATCCGAGGATGTAAACGGCCGGGGTCGGGGAAAGTTGCTCGGCGGGCAAGGCGGCTGTTTCTTTTTGCTGCACCCCCAGGCTTCCGCCCGGGGCTTGTTGGGGAGAGCGGAAGCGACGGGGTGACGTGCCACGTGGCAATCGGGGCCCGGTACACTCGTC
>JBJSZP010000074.1:0-7156 GCA_046090365.1 Planctomycetia bacterium | reverse complement strand
CTCGAGAAGTGGCGGGTCTGGCGGCGGATCGAGCAGATGGAGGCGGAGGGCGTGGAGTTTCGCTGCGGCGTGAACGTCGGCAGCGACGTCGGCACGCAGGCCCTCCGCGAGGAGTACGACGCGATCGTGCTCACCGGCGGCGCCACGCTCGGCCGCGACCTGCCGATCCCGGGCCGCGAACTTGCGGGCGTGCACTACGCCATGGAGTTCCTGCCGCAGCAGAACAAGCGGAACGCCGGCGACGAGGTGCCGGGGCAGATCGTGGCCGCCGGCAAGGACGTGATCGTGATCGGCGGCGGCGACACGGGCAGCGACTGCGACGGCACGAGCAACCGCCAGGGCGCGAAGAGCCTGACACAGTTCGAGCTCCTGCCGCAGCCGCCGGACCTCGGCAAGTATCCGCGCCGGGCGGAGCGGCCGGCCAACAGCCCGTGGCCGCTCTGGACGCAGATGCTGCGGACGAGCTCGTCGCACGAGGAGGGCTGCCGCCGCGAGTTTTCGATCCTCACGAAGGAGTTCCTCGGCGACGAGGCAGGCAAACTCCGCGGCCTCAAGACCGTGCGGATCGAGTGGTATCAGGATCCGGCGACGGGCCAGCAGAAGTTCAAGGAACTCCCCGGCACGGAGCAGGAGTGGCCCTGCCAGCTCGCGCTTTTGGCGATGGGCTTCGTGGGCCCGGAGAAGCAGGGGCCGATCGCCGACCTTGGCCTCGAGCTCGACGGCAGAGGCAACGTGAAGACCGACGCGCACTACATGACGAGCAAGGAGGGCGTGTTCGCCGCGGGCGATCTGCGGCGCGGCCAATCGCTCGTGGTGTGGGCGATCCACGAGGGCCGCGAGGCGGCCCGCGCGGTCGACCTGTGGCTCATGGGCTCCACGAACCTCCCGAGCCTCGCGGCCGGCGAGTTCGCCGTCCACGCGTAGGACACGCGTCCCGCCTGTCCTGCCTGAACTCGCCCAAGCCGGCTCAGGGTTGCCTACGCCCTCTCGCCGGACGTTCGCCTCGGCCCTCCAGGCCTCGGCTCTCTGCATGTCCGCTTCGCTTCGCCATCCATGGCTGCGCTCGCTCCCATAGCCCGCTCGAGGGCATAGGCAACCCTTCGCCTCCCGGGTCGATGCCCTACAGCGCATCCTCCGTGCGGAGCGTCACCTCGATGAGCCGCTCCATCACGGCGGCCGGCGATTCGTGCGGGAAGTTCGTGAGCACGACCTCCTTCGCGTAGAGCTTGCCGATATAGCGGCGGTGGCGGGCCGCCGACGAGCGGCTGGCGAGGAAGTCGCGGTGCGCCGAGTTGATCACGATTTCGTTGGCCCGCGCGTCATACCGCGACCGCCACGCCTGACCGTGCTCGGCCTCGAGACGGTAGGACGGGAGGCCCCGCCCCCCTACGCCGTCGCCGTCGGCCTGTTCGAGAAACTTCACATCCACCCTGTCGACGGCCTCGATTTCCCCCTGCCGCGCCACGGCCTCCACGGTCACGAGCCCGAGCACCGCCGACGTGACCATGCACTGGTTGCCGTCGGGTTCGAGCGTGGCCGCGCCCGCGACGGCGCGCCATTCCCAGGCGAGCCCGTCGACCACCTGCGCGCCATCTGCGTCGCGAGGCACGGCCGTGAGTCGGCAGCCGCGGCCTGGCGTGCGGCGGGCCTGACGCGGCGCGATGCGCACGGTGGCCAGCGGCCCCGGCTCGGGCGCGAATAATGGCGGCGGCTCTGCAGAGCCGGGCGCCTCGCGCGCCTGCGGGGCGTCGTGGTCGCCCTCGGCCAGCGGCATGCCGGCCGGCCCCGGCTGCGGCTGGAGCGCGGGCGCCTGCTTCGGGATGTCGAAGAACAGGTATTCCTCTGCCGGAAGGTCGGAGAGCGCCGCCGCGAAGGCCTTGTGCACCTGCTTGAGCAACTGCCGGCTCGCCTTCTCCGCCTCGGCCTGCTCCCGCGTGGCGAGCGTCTCGATGATGTCGCGCTCGATCTCCGGGGCGACTGCCACGAGGGCGTCGAAGGCGGCGTCTGGAATGATCCCCGATCGCGTCCCCGGCGCGAGTCCCAGCGGCTCGAAGTCGACCAGGCCCACCAGCCGCCGGTCGTCCCACGGGGCGTGCTGGAAGGGAAGCAGCTCCGTGACCGTGGGCAGCACGCGGGTGCCGTCCTTGCACAGGGAGATCCCCGCGGCATCGGCGGAGTCGTCGCCGCGCACGTAGATCTCCACGCTCACGTCGCCGAGCGGCGTCGCGTAGCGGCGCGGGATCTCGAGCCGCTCGCCATCGAACTCCCGCGGCACGACCCGCACCTGCCGACGGGCCACGGCGTCGACCACGTCGATCGCCACGCCGGTGAGCCGGATGCGGTCGCGGAGTTCCGCCGAGAGGTAGCGGGCGATCTTCTCGCCCGTGACCAGATTTTTCGTCGACTCGAGGAGCGGCCCCACCACCACGCGGGTGCCGGCGGCGGGCAGCCGGCCCCGCACCGGGCGGATTTCGTACTGCCGCCCGCCCCGCACGAGCCGCAGCTCCCGGGGCGGGCCGGCGCCGCCGGAGGTCATCCGCAATTCCTCGCCGAGGCTCCAGAAACTGAGCAGGCCGATCCCGAACTCACCGTGTACGCCGCGCTTCGCGCCGGCGTCGAGGTGGCGCTTCATGGAGTCGCAAAGGTGCGTGGCGATCCGCTGGAAGTCGGCCGCCCCCGTCTCGTCGGATTTGACGCCCCGGCCGTCGTCCTCGATCTCGAGGTGCAACTGACCCCGCGACCGCCGGCGCACGATCCGCACCTGCGTCGCCCCGGCGTCGATCGCATTTTCGGTGAGCTCGCAGATCGCCTTGAGGGGATGCGTCTGTGAGTGGGCGATGATCGTGATCGCGTTCCACTGGTCGCCGATCTTGAGCGTGCCGGTGGTGGTGGCGGAGACGCCGGGCATGGGAGAGGCTCTTCGATGGAAACCGGGGCGCAGCCCGATAGTGTCGCAGCGCACCCGCCTGTCGCCAACGGGCTACTCGAGCACGACGAAGAATTCGCCCACGTTGTCGGCCAGGTCGCCCGGTGACTCGTTCACCTTCAGATACACCGGGCCGTCCGCCGGGGCCGTGAACGCGCCGCCGCCCCCTTCCGCGAGCACGCGGAACGTGGGCGACGTGCCGTCGCCGAGGTCGATCCACTGGGCCACGAGCAGCCGCCCCACGGGCCGGCCGCGGTACCAGCGGAGCGAGATGCCGTCGGGGGTGGATTCGAGACGAATCGGGCTTTCATCTTCAGAGGATAGTCGGGACGTCTGTCCGATCGTGATGCGGCCCGTGGCGCTGAACGAGCAGCGCTGCCCCTGCGCGATCGATCGGCCGGCGCTCTGCCAGCCGCGGTCGGCAGCCACGGCGATCTCGACGCGCCCGGTGAGCGGCTTGCCCTGCGCCCAGTCGATCGCCGAGCGCGAAAAATCGTAGCCGTAGTCGATGTCGGCGAGGAAGGCGGCGAAATCGCGGTCCGCGCGGGCCGCGTCAAAGCCTGGCGTGCCGGTGAGCCGTGCCGTGAAGCCGCCGTCGAGCGGCCCGCGTTCGGCGGCGGCGAAGGCGGAGCGATGGGCGGGATGATTGGCGAGCAGCGCCACCGCCGCCCAGCTCGCCGCATAGGCGTCGAGCGTGGCGTGGGCCCGCGGCGGCAGGGAGAACACGTCGGCCAGGAGCGGGGCGCGCCCCGCGTCGCGAAGCGCATGCAGCTGCTCGATGCGGCCGAGCTGCTCGACGTCGGAGCGGCGGACAGGAATCGGCGTGGCGACGAACCGCGGCGTTCCCGCGGGATCTTTCTCCACCCGGTGCGTCGCCAGGTATTCGGCGATCCCCTCGGCATACCAGGGCGGCGCGGCGGCGGCCAAGCGGAGCGTGAGCATGAACGCATGCACTCCCTCGTGCAGGAGGAGATGCCGGCGGTAGTCGGGGCTCGACTGGTCCATCATCCAAAACCGGCCGCCTGCGCAAAACCCGTTGGCGAAGTCGGGCAGGCTGCCGTCCGCAGGCAAAAGCCCCGCTGCGCGGAACGGTTCCCGGTCCATCATCAGGCAGCCGAGCGCCCGCCACTCGGCATGGGCAGCGGGATCGAGCCCGGCATGCCGGCACCACGCATCGAAGGCCTCGTCGAACAGCCGCGGCAGGTCCTCCACGCCGTCGTCGGCGCGGGGCGGCCGGTCGGTCACGAGCGTGAGATGGCGGCTATCGAGGACGCGCAGCCCCGCTCGCCGGGCGGTGTCGCCGGGAGACTCAGCCAGCCCGACACGGGCCACCAGCGCGACCAGAACGGCGGCCGCGAAGACGTGCAGACGCGTCGGGCTGGACGAATGGCGAAGCCACATACCTGCACAGTTCACCCAGATCTCCCAGACGCGGCAAGGCATACCGGCCGGGCGGCGCCGACTCGCCGCGGAAACGGCTGAATTCCGATCGATCAAGGGCGGGCTGCGCGGTACAAGCCACCGTCATCACCGCGTCGATTCGCCAGGAGGGCGAACAGAGGTGCGGCAGGAACGTCGCTCTTGGGTCGGTCGGTTGCTGCGCGCGGGCGCCGCGCCGCTGCTCTGCGCCATCGTCGTGACAGGCGGCCTGCGGGCTGCCCACGGGGCCGATGCCGCGACCGTGAGCCCGTGGGCCACCGGGGGCGCGAAGGTCGACGCTGGATCGAGCGACGGCAAGCCGGCGGCGACGCAGACGCCCACTGTGTCCGTCGCGCAGGCCACGCCGTGGCCGGGCTACGTGATCCAAGGGGGCGCGATCCCGCAGGGCTGGCAGCCGCAGCCGGTGCCCTACCAGTTGATCGGCCCCGACGGCCGGGCGGTCACGCACTACTACGCGCCGACCTACACGTTCACCTATCCCATCGGTCCGCCGGTGCCGATGCTCGCGCCGGTAAACCGGCGGCAGGCCGCGCAGCCGGTGCCCTACCCCGCCCCTCCAGGCAATGGCTGGAACTACCGCGCGCAGGGCGCCGCGCCGCCCACCTACGCGTTGCCGCCGCCCACGGTGGCCCGCTACCAGCCGCCGCCCTACCAGTTTCCGCCGTCGGCGCCGCAGCTCACGGGCCAGCCCCTCGCGCCGCCGAACACGCCGCTCCCTCAGACCACGTTCGAGCCACCGCCGCAGCCCGCGTTCACGCCGCCGCCGACCGCGCCGTGGCAGGCTCCGGCACCGTGGCAGGGCCAGCCGCTGCAGCCGCCGCCGGGGCAGTGGGTGCCGTCGGCGCCCGTTCCGCCGCCGGCAGCGCCGAACCCGGCCGGCCAGTTTGCAGCCGCCGCTGCGCCGGCGGTGATCGCGGGAGCCGCCGGAGCCGCCGCCGCGGGCCAGCCCACCTCGCCACCTGCGTCGGTGGGCATGCCCCAGACGCCGCCGATGCAGCCGGTGAGTTCGAGCGCCCCGACGCCGGCTCCCTGGCAGCAGACCTCGCCGACGGGCCGCGCGCCCAACTCCCACATGTGGCGCGTCGTCGGGGTGCACGACGGCGACACGCTCACCTGCCTCGATGAAAACAACCAGCAGCAGAAGGTGCGGCTCGCCGAGATCGATGCACCCGAACTCGGGCAGGACTTCGGCAAGGTGTCGCGCGAGGCCCTCGCCAGCATGGTGTTCGGCAAGACGGTCGAGGTGGTCGACGACGGCAAGGACCGGTATGGCCGCTGGATCGGCCGCGTGCTCGTCAACGGGACGGACGTGAACCGCGAAATGGTCGCCACCGGCAACGCCTGGCACTACGCGGCCTACTCGAAGGACAAGTCGCTCGCGCAACTCCAGGCCGACGCCCGCGGCAAGCAGATAGGCCTCTGGGCACAGCCCAACCCAATCGCCCCGTGGCAGTTCCGCGCGAACGAGAAAAAAACGTAACGTAGGACAGGCTTCAGCCTGTCACTGCCCGCTTCAGCAAGTCACTCTGGAAGACAGGCTAAAGCCTGTGCTACCCGCGCGAGCGGATGTCACGCCGCTTCTGGGCGCGGCGCGTGCTCGCCGCGGTGTGGCCGAGCCGTTGCGTGCCCTGGCCGCCCCGCTTGATGCGGCTGGCCTTCGCCGCGGTGAGCGCCGACCGCTGCTGCGACCGGTCGAACCTCACGGTCTGCGTCGCCGGCACGGCGGCCAGGCCGTTCGTCACGCGTCGCGAGGCCTTCTTCGATGCGACGGTCTTCGATGCGACGGCCACCGGCTTCGCCGCCCGCTTGGCCTTCGGCTTCGCCGCAGCCTTGGCGGCAGGCTTGGCTGCCCGGGCCGTCGTGGACGTTGTCGCCCGTTCGACGGCGGCCTGCAGTTCTGCGATCCGCTTCTCGAACCGCTCGACGACACCCGCGAGGATGTCGTGCTTCTCGCGCGTGCGGGCGTTCGCCGCCTCGGTGGCCCGGCCCGACCGCTTCGCCGACCGCGACTGCGTCTGGTAGAGGTCGCGCCACTTGTTGCGCAGGATCCGGGCCTGCTTCATCGCGGCCTGCACCTGCGCGTGCGTGTGCTTCGCGAGGGCGGCGCCGAAACTCGAGTCGAAAAACTGCCTCTCCGCCCGGTTGAGCAGTTTGCGCGCCGACTCGACGACGTGGGCGGGAACGATCTCGGCGACGACGCCGACGGGCTTGGTGGAATGACCCATGAAAGTTTTGCCTCGGAGGGTGATAGCCAGAGTCTAACCGCGTCGCCCTGCTGGCGAAACCCGCCATAGACGGTCACCGCTGACCACGGTGCCCGGCTCCCTTTTCCTTGCCTATGTGCTTGCAGCAACACGTGCCATTCAGATGCTTGAAAGCAGAGATGCTGCGGCCCGATCGATGTGCATCCGGCAGTCTGTATGGGTCTGCAGGATCGAGGCAGGGACGGCCGGCGTGATCCGCCCCTCGACCGAATTTCGCACTGCCTCTGCTTTTCGCTCGTCGGGCACCGAGCAGATGATGAGGCGGGTGGCGAGAATTCTGGGAACCGACATCGAGATCGCCCGCGTGGGCACTTCGGCCAACGACGAGAACCAGCCTTCGCCGACCTGCTGACGCCGACACACCTCGTCGAGTTCGACGATGATGTATGGCTCCTTCGCCTCGAAGTTCGCCGGAGGATCGTTGAATGCCAGGTGGGCGTTCTCGCCGATCCCCACGAGCGACACATCAAAAGGGCCATCCTGCACGGCGGTCGCGAGCCGCTTACACTCGCGCTCCGGGGAGTCT
>JBJSZP010000073.1:0-1399 GCA_046090365.1 Planctomycetia bacterium | reverse complement strand
CGGCTGGCCGGGGCGGGAACCGCGATCCTGATCGCCGCCGGCCTGGCCGCCGCCGCCGCGGGCGTCGTGCCGGCACTCTCGCTCGCGACCGGGGCCGATCCGGTCACGCGGGCGGCGGCGGCGAAGATCTACGTCGTCGAGCGGCTGCACCACCATCTGTTGCTGCGGACCTTCTCGGAGGCCCTTATCGCCCGCCACGTGCTCGCGGTGCTCGCCTGGTGGCTCGTGAGCCGCTCGCTCGTGCCGACCGAGGCGCGGGCTCGGCTGACCGCGTTCACGCTCGGGGCGCTCGCGATCTCACTCGCGGGCGTGGCCGTGTCGCTCGCCGAGCCACTCGCGCCGGCCACCGTGCTCGGGCTGCTGCGGTTCTACTGGTTTCGCCTCGCCGACGTGATCGTGCCGCTGGCGCTGGCGGCGGCCACGGCGGGCCTGCTCGAAGACGCGGCCGCCTGCCGCCGGGCGATCGGCTTCCCGCCGACGCTCGCCCGTGCGGTCGTCGCGGCGTTGCTCATCGTCGATCTCGTCGCGCAGTCGGCCCACTGGCCGTGGCGGGGCGGATCGCCGGTCGCGCCGCGGGCCGATGCGAAGGTCGATGCGGCCGGGTGGGCCGACATCTGTGGCTGGGTCAAGGACAATGTTCCCGCCGACGCCTGCTTCCTCACGCCGCGTGGGTCGGCTTCGTTCACCTGGCGGACCGACCGGCGCGAGGTGGTGTCGTGGAAAAACAGCCCGCAGGATGCCCGCTCGCTCGTCGAGTGGCGCCGGCGGATCGCCGACTGTTTTTCACCGGGTCGAAAACTCGCCGACATGGAGCGGTCGACCGCCGCGCTCGGGCCCGAGCGGGTGCGGGTCGTGGCGGAGCGCTACGGCGCCGACCACATGATCGTGCCGCTCGACAGCCCGCGGCTGGCCGAAATTCCGGGCGAGCGGCTGCACGCGAACGCCGTGTATGCCGTCTATCGGCTCGCGACACCGTCGGCAGCGGAGACGCCTGCCCACCCGGAGCCCGCCTCGCCCGCCCCATGACACCATCTTCGCCCCGCGTGCCGATCCGCGGCCTCGCTTTCGACCTCGACGGCCTGCTCGTCAACACCGAGGAGCTCTACCAGCACGTGGGCGGCGAACTGCTGCGCCGGCGGGGCCGCACGTTCGAGCCCGAGCTCCTCGACCGGATGATGGGCCGGCCGCAGCAGGTGTCGCTCCAGATCATGATCGACTGGCATGGCCTTGCCGACACGGTCGAAACGCTCGCCCGCGAGACGGGCGAAATTTTCTCCGGCCTGCTCGACACGCGGCTCGAGCCGATGCCGGGGGCGATCGGCCTGGTCGAGGCAGTCGTGCAACGTGGCCTCCCGCGAGGCGTGGCCACGAGCAGCGGCCCGGAGTTCGCCCACGACGT
>JBJSZP010000072.1:0-16392 GCA_046090365.1 Planctomycetia bacterium | reverse complement strand
GCGACGACGCCGCGGCAACCCGGCGGCGCGTCGAGTCGGCCGCCGCCTACTTTCGCGCCCATGGCCGCGACGTGGAGACCGACGCCGCGACCGGGGATCCGCGACGCGAGATCATCCCCTACGCACTCCAGTGGCAGGCCGACTTGATCGTGGCCGGCAACAGCGCGAAGAACCTGCTGCTCCGGAAGCTCTTCGGCGAAACAGCCCTGACGCTGCTCCGCGAAAGCACACTCCCGCTCTACCTCGCCCAATAGACCTGCTCCCGTAGGACGGGCTTCAGCCTGTCGCCGCCTCGGCTCAGCTGCGCCGGCTCGTGGCTGCCCAGACCCTCTCGCCGGACGTTCGCCTCAGCCCGACCAATCCGCCTGCGGCGGATCGGTGCCTGGCTTCGGCTCTCTGCATGTCCGCTTCGCTTCGCCATCCATGGCTTCGCTCGCTCCCATAGCCCGCTCGAGGGCATGGGCAGCCCCGAGCCTCCTCAATTGGAAAAGGGAGGATCGGGGTTGTCCCCTACCATTGAGACGGCGTATTTGACCAGCGAAGCCATGGATGGCGTAGCGCAGGCAAATCCGAGTGAGCCGTAGCCTGGAGGGCGAAGGCGAACGTCCGGCGAGATGGTACGGGGCAACCCCGAGCCGGGGCGCATTGAGAAGAGACAGGCGGGACGCCTGTCCTACGGTCAGTGGTTCAGCGAGTAGAGCAGGATGTTGAGCGCGATCTTTTCGGCGTCGTCGCGGTCGTAGCCGGTGCATTCGAGCGAGTTCTGCTTCTCGAGGGCGCAGGAGAGGTCGTAGGGGGAGAAGATCACGGCCCAGCGGTCGCCGATGCGCACGCCCTCGAGCTTGGGGGCGATGCGGCGGCGGCGGGCGGCGAGCGGGCCGTCGCCGCCGGCGGGCTCGCGGAGGGTGACTTCGCGCACGTCGAAGCCACCGTATTCCGATGCGGTGAACAGCGGATCGGACGCCGGGATCTCCTCGAGTTTGTGATCCGGGAGCACTGCGGCGATCTCGGTGCGGAAGGCGGCCGTGAAGCTCCCGGCGGCGCAGACGCTGTCGGCGAGCAGCATCCCGCCGCGCTCGAAGAACTGCCGCAGCCGCTCCCGGGCCGGCTGCGGAAAGGCGAAGCCCTGCCGGCCGTGCATGAACACGAGGTGGTGGTCGAACAGGCGAGGGTCGGCCGGGTCGATCTGGGCCGGCGTGTCGTCGACCCGCACGCCGAGTTCGCGGCCGGCAGCCCGGAGAATGTTGGCGAGCGCCGCCGGGGCGGCGTCGCACATGCCCGCGTGCCGGAGCTTGCCGATCGTGATCTGCCCGCGCTCGAACTGGTCGGCGGGCTCGGCCGGGCCCTGCTCGATCGCGAACAACTCATCTTTGCTCTTGAGCTCCCGGTTGGTGGCGTAGGCGAGCACGTTGGCGCCGATCGCAAGCGCCGCATCGACCTCCCGCTGGATCGCCGGGGCGAGCGATCGGCGGGCGGGGCCGCCGATCTCCCACAGGCAGGAGAGGCTCGGCATGGCGGGGGCATCGCGTTGTAAATCCGTCGGTGGCGCATAGATCAGGCAGGTACGGCAGCCGTAGTCGACGCCGAGCAGCGGCCGGTGGAGCTCGGGCGGCACGATGGCCTCGGCGTGCCAGGCGGGGTGCTCCGGCGGCAGAAGGTGGAGGCCATACTCCGGCTCGGGGAAGATCTCGCCGACGAGCTGGCGGAAGCGGCGGTCGAACTCGCCGCTTGCCGGGCAGCAGCCCTCGGCGAAGACGAAGCCGCCCTCGTCGATGTAGCGCCGCAGCCGCGGGCCGGCATCGGGGCCGAGGTCGAAGGCGTTCTTGCCTGAGAGCCAGAGCACCGGGGCCTGGCGGAGGTCGTCGAGCGTCGCGGCCGGCGTGTCGACCACGTGCCAGGAGAGGCCCGCGGGATAGTCCTTCTTCCACTGCGCCTCCACGTGCTCCACGAGGTGGGCGATGTCGTGGCCGTGGCGGTTCCAGTCGGTGCCCGGATCGTGGCGGCTCTTCGCCACGACCACCGGCCGCCGGCCCTTGGCGAGGAACAGGAGCGCGAAACTCGTGGCCACGATCGGGTCTTCAATGCGGCCGCCCCGGAAGGCGCCCGAGAGCTGGTCTTGGCTGGCGACGAGAACCCGCGCGCCCTCCAGATACCAGTCGTCCTGGCCGATGAACCGCCGCGCCGTGAACCGCCCCACCCGCTCGAGCCCATAGAGATAGTAGTAGTGCCAGGTCGCACCGCCCCCGGGATTCTCGCGCACGCTGAACCGCTTGCCGAGCCAGTCGAGGCCACGTTCGAGCACCTTGGGGGAGGTGCCGCCGCCGCAGCACGAGACGGTGTCGCGGCCCGCCTGGGCGTCGGGCGTGCCGATGTGCTCGGCCGTGATCCACACGCTCGCGATGCCTGCGCAGGTCATGCTCCCGGTGCCGGCGACGTTGCCAATCGTGTAGCCCCACGCGCCGTCGGCGTTGGCGCCCGACACCCAGTATTGCTGGGCCTTCATCCACACGTCGGGCTTCACCCGTGCGCCCGCGCGGGCGGCCTCGTGGAGTGCCAGGAGCGCGAACTGCGAGTTGGAGTTGTCGCCCGTGCCCTTGCCCTTGCCGTAGGACCACGATCCCGCCGCAGGGCCCGTGGCGACCTGCGTCTGTTCGAGCCAGCCGACGTTGCGCTGGAGGATCGCCCGGTCGGCCGCCGGCGAGAGCATCGCGAGCACGAGCGTCTGCAGCGAGACGGAGTAGGTCTCCTCCGGCTCCTGGCGGCGCAGCCAGTCGAGGCTCTTGCGCAGGGCAGGCTCCTCGGCCCGCATCCCCGCGTTGGCAAGCGCCAGCATCACGAGCGCCGTCGCACCCACGCGGGTGTCCTGCGTGCGCATGGCGCACTCCCACGAGCCGTCGTTCTCCTGCTCGCGCGCGAGCCAGTCGCGGGCCTTCTCGATCGCCCGCTGGATCTGCTCGGACGACACGCCCGCCTCGTCGGCCTGCGCCGGGGCAGCCGGCCGGACCGCCGCGCAGCACAGGGCGACTACGAGCACCCACACCAGCCGCGCGGCGGACCGCGCGGGTCGTGACGGTCGGGAGGATGGCGGGGCGCGGCGGGGCGTCGGCATCAGGGAAAGTTTACCGCTTTTGCCCGTGGGGCGCGGCGGCGGCGGAGCAAAGGGCGAGCGTGGGGCCGTGGACGTTTGCCGCTTTCGTGGCAACGGCGGATACTGGACGGGTGGTCGTCGCCGCGCCGGCGCGGCCTTCACCCCCAGGAAGGATCGCGCGCCCCCGTGTCGACCGCCCCCAAGCCCAAGACCCTCGACGACGTCCTCCACGAGTTCGCCCAGCACCGGCGGCTGATGCAGGAGGAACTCCAGAAGGTGATCGTCGGGCAGAACGACGTCATCGAGCAGCTGTTCGCCGCGATCTTCACCCGCGGCCACTGCCTGCTCGAGGGCGTGCCCGGCCTGGCGAAGACGCTCATGGTGTCGACGCTCGCCCGGATTCTCGACGTGGGCTTCAAGCGGGTGCAGTTCACGCCCGACCTGATGCCGTCCGACATCACTGGCACGAACGTTCTCGAGGAGGACGACTCGGGGCGGCGCAGTTTCCGCTTCGTGGAGGGGCCGATCTTCACGAACATCCTCCTCGCCGACGAGATCAACCGCACGCCGCCGAAGACGCAGGCGGCGCTCCTCCAGGCGATGCAGGAGCAGGAGGTGTCGGTCGGCCAGGAGACCCACCGGCTGCCCGATCCGTTCTTCACGATCGCCACGCAAAACCCGATCGAGCAGGAGGGCACCTACCCGCTTCCCGAGGCCCAGCTCGACCGGTTCATGTTCAACATCAAGGTCGGCTACCCGACGGCCGCCGAGGAGGAGCAGATCCTGATGGCGACCACGCGGGCCGAGAAGCCCGAGGTGCGGAAGGTGCTTTCCGGGCGGGCGATCGTGAACATCCAGAAGCTCGTGGGCAGCGTGGCCGTGAGCGAATACATCGTGAAGTATGTGGCACGGCTGGTGCGGGCGACGCGGCCCAAGGATCCGCTTGCCCCGGCCTACGTGGCGGAGCTCGTCGACTGGGGCGCGGGGCCGCGGGCCGGGCAGTTCCTCATCCAGGGCGGCAAGGCGATGGCCGCGATGGACGGGCGGTTCAGCGTGTCGCTCGACGACGTGCGGCGGATCGCCGTGCCCGTGCTGCGGCACCGGATCGCCACCAACTTCCAGGCCCAGGCCGACGGCCTGACGAGCGAATCGATCGTGGAGCGGCTCGTCCGCGAACTTCCCGAGCCCGAGATCCCCACGCTCGTGAAGTGAGCCGGCCATGGTGCGGGCGGTCGAGGAATACCTGAAGCCGGAGGTCGTGCGGCAGATCGCACGCCTGGATCTCCGCGCGCAGTTCATCGTGCGCGGGTTTCTCCAGGGGCTCCACGCCAGCCCCTACCAGGGCTTCTCCGTCGAGTTCAGCGAGCACCGCAAGTATGCCCCGGGCGACGACCCCAAGGACATCGACTGGCTGGTGTATGCGAAGACCGACAAGCACTACGTCAAGAAGTTCGAGGCCGAGACCAACATCACCGGCTACCTCGTGGTCGACACGAGCGCCTCGATGGCCTACACCTACCGGCAGGAGATGACGAAGCTCGACTACTCGATCTCCCTGGCGGCGGCGCTCTGCTGGCTGATGGTGCACCAGCAGGATCCGTGCGGCCTGATGACGTTCGACGACCGGCTCCATGCCCGCCTCCCGGCCCGGTCGAAGCGGTCGCAGATCGCGCAGGTGCTTTCGGCCCTGGCGAAGGTCGCGCCGTCCGGCCGCACCGACATCGCCAAGAGCATCGCGCAGATGGCGGCGATGCTGCGGCACCGCTCGCTCGTGATGATCTTCAGCGACCTGCTCGCCGACCCGGAGCCGATCCGCGAGGCCCTGCTCCGGCTGCGGCACCGCGGCCACGACGTGATCCTGTTCCACGTGCTCGACGAGGCGGAGGTGAAGTTTCCGTTCGAGGGGGTGGTGGACCTCACGGAGCCCGAGTCGCAGGACCGCCTCGTGGTGGACGCCGACGCGGCCCGCCGCGACTACGTGGCGAGCGTAACGGCGTTTCGCGACGACTACCGCCGGGCCTGCTTCCGGGCAGGGATCGACTACGTGCCGCTCGACACGGGGATGCAGTTCGACAAGGCGCTCATGGGCTATCTCGTGAGCCGCCGGAACCGGTTTTAGCCGCCATGGGCCTCTCGTTCCTGACGCCGATGCTGCTCGCGGGAACGGCGCTCGTCGCCGTGCCGGTGATCCTGCACCTGATGATGCGGCGGAAGCCCGTGAAGCACGCCTTCCCGGCGCTGCGGTTCCTCCGCGAGCGGGCCGTGGCAAACCGGCGGCGGCTGCGGCTCAACCACCTGCTCCTCCTGCTCCTGCGGATGGCGGCGATCGCGCTAATCGCGCTCGCCCTCGCGCGGCCGACGCTCCGCGGGGCCGGCTGGCTTGCCGACACCGAGGGGCCCGTGGCGGCCGTGTTTGTGTTCGACACGGCGCCGCGGATGTTGCTCCGCGAGGGGAATCGCACGCGGCTCGCGCAGGCCGCGGAGATGGCCCGGGTGCTGTTCGCGAAACTCCCGCCGACGAGCACCGTGGCGGTGCTCGACACCTCGGGAGGCGCGGCGACCTTCTCTCCGACCATCGCCGCCGCGACGGCCCGCGTCGAGCGGCTCGCCGCCGCCACGCCCGGCACGACGCTCGCGGGGGCGATGGCCGAGGGGCTGCGGCTGCTGGAGTCGGCGTCGCTCACCCGTCGCGAGATGTACGTGTTCACCGACTGCTCGCGCGGGGCGTGGGCCGGCGCGGCGCCGCTCGACCTGGCCGCCTCGCATCCCGACGTGAGCGTGCTGTACGTCGATGTCGGCGCCCGCGCGAGCCGCAACTTTGCCATCGACTCGGTGGAACTCGCGAGCGACGTGATCGCGGCGGGCGCTCCGGCGATCATCACCGTGTCCACCGGCCGGACCGGCCCTGATGCCACGCGGGCCGTCGCCGTCGAGCTTCTCGGGCCCCAGGGGACGTACGTTCGTCGGGCCATCAAGCCCGTGGCCTGGAAGGAGGGGGCCGCTGCGCAGGTGTCGTTCGACGTGTCCGGGCTCGAGCCGGGAGTGCGACAGGGCCGCGTCGTGATCGACGGCTCCGACGACCTCGAGGCCGACGACGTGCGGTCGTTCACGGTCGAGGTCGGCCGGCCCGCCCGCGTGCTCGTGGCAGCCCCCGCGCCCGCCGATCGCACCGGCCGGTTCATGGTGCAGGCACTCGCGCCGGCAGCCCTCAAGAAGTCGGGCAAGGCGCGATTCGACGTCGCGGTCGTCAATGTCGCCGAACTGGCGACGACGGCCTGGGACGACGTCGCCGGGATCGTGCTCGTCGATCCGCCGTCCCTGCCGGACCGCACCTGGGAACTGCTTGGCCAGTGGGTGGCCGGAGGGCACGGCCTCGTCGTCTGGCTCGGGCCGCAGGCCGGCGATGCGGCGCGGTTCAACTCGGACGCATCGCGGCGCGTGCTCGGCGGCGGCATCGTGCGGGTGTGGCGCAGCCCCGACGGCGGCAACTTCCTGGCGCCGGCCGCCCTCGAGCATCCGGCGCTCGCCGCGTTTCGCCGCGTGGGCGACGCCGTGCCCTGGCAGGATTTTCCCGTGGAGCGGCACTGGGAGTTCGCGTCCGGCGGCGGCGACGACGGCGCGGCCGACGGCGGTGCCGTGCCGATCGCCGCCTACCGCAACGGGCTGCCCGCGATCCTCGAGCACCGCGTCGGCACGGGCACGGTGCTCACGATCACGACGCCGGTCTCCCAGCCGGCGACCGATCCCGACGCCTGGAACACGCTGGCCACGGGCTTCGAACCGTGGCCCTTCGTGATGCTCGCCAACGAGTCGCTTCGGCACGTCGTCGACACTTCCGACGACCGCAACATCGTGGCGGGACGGCCGGCCGTGCTGCATGTCGACCGCCGCGACGTGCCGGCCGCATTCGTCCGCTCGCCGGGGGGCGACGACTTTCCCGCGGCCATCGATCAGGCCCGGGGCACGATCACGGTCACGGCCACGCAGGTGCCGGGCAATTACGTGGTCCGGGCCGGCGGCGAGGCGGCGGGGTTCGTCAAGGGCTTCAGCGCGAACCTCGACGCGGCGGCCACCGACACCGCGCGGCTAGACGATGAACTGTTGAGGGCCGTGCTCGGCCCCGCCGCGCGG
The DNA here is from genome assembly GCA_046090365.1 of Planctomycetia bacterium. GTDB lineage: Bacteria > Planctomycetota > Planctomycetia > Pirellulales > UBA1268 > RGVT01. The sequence goes on along the minus strand of JBJSZP010000072.1, from coordinate 9,173 downwards.
GTCGCCCGCACTGAGCAGGAACTGGTGCGCGACGTGAATCTCGAGCGGGTGGGCGCGGAACTCTCGGGCTGGCTGCTGCTCCTCGCCGCCGCAGTCATCGCGGCCGACTGGATGGTCGCCAACCGCTTCTATGCGCCGCGCGGCGAGCCTGCCCCGGCGGCCGCGGCGGACACGGGGTTCGCCAGGGCTCCTCCCCTGCCGGCTGCGGCGGAGGCGGGAGGATGATCGCGGCCGCGGGCTTGCTCCACGACGTGTCGGTGGCTTTCGATCCGGTCGGGTCGTGGGCCGCCGTCGCCGTCGTCGCCGCGGCCCTCGCCGCCGCGCTGTTCGCCGTGGGGCCCGACCGGTCGCGCGTCTCGCCGGGCCGCCGGCTAGCGCTCGTGCTCGTGCGGCTCGCTGCGTTCGTTGCGCTGGTCGCCTGCATGACGCGGCCGACGATCGTGGCCACGAAGAAGGCGCGGCAGCCGGGCACGGTGCTCGTCGTCGTCGACGATTCGGAGAGCATGACCGTGGCCGACGGGCTCAACGGGCAGACCCGCTGGGAGGAACTCACGGCGGCGCTCACCGCGGCCCGGCCCGCGGCGCAGGCGCTCGCCGCCGAGACGAGCCTCGACGTGGCGCTGTGGCGGTTCGGCCGGGAGGCACGGGCGGTGCCGCCGGTGGGCGACGACCCGTTTCCGCTGGCGGCATGGGAGCCGGGGCCGGGCGCGGGCGAGACGGCGATCGGGGCCGCGCTCGACGACTGCGTGCGGGCGACCGCGGGGAAGAGCATCGCGGGGGTGATCGTGATGAGCGACGGCGCCCAGCACGCCTACCCGCCGCGTGACCAGCCGCCGCAGGGCGTGGCCCGGCGGCTCGGCGATGCGGGCATTCCGCTGTGGAGCGTGACCTTCGGCCAGCAGCGCGGGGCGGGGCAGGGCCGCGACGCGGCGGTGTCGAACCTCGCGGTGAGCGAGACGGTGTACCTCGACAACTCGGTCGAGGTGGCGGGGCGGGTCAGGCTCGAGGGGCTCGCCGACCGTGACGTCGTCGTGAAGCTCATGGTGGAGGGGGCCGAGGGCCGGATGGAAGAGGCTGCGCGGAAGACGGTGCGCGGAGGACAGGAGAGCGTCGAGGAGCCGGTGCGTCTCGCCTGGACGCCGCGGGCGCTCGGCGAGCGCAAGGTGGCGCTCGTCATCGAGCCACAGGAGGGGGAGACCGTGACGACCAACAACGAACTTTCCACGTTCGTGGAGGTGGTCGACGGCGGCCTGCGAGTTCTCTATCTCGAGGGAGCGCTGCGGGTCGAGCAGCGGTTCCTGCGGCGTGTGCTGGCGGCGAGCCCGGATATGCAGGTCGACTTCCAGTGGATCGATTCGACGCACCGCGAACGCTGGCCGGTCGACCTCGGCCGCACGCTCGACACCGACTACGACGTGTTCCTGATCGGCGATCTCGACGCCGCTGCGCTGCGGCCGCAGGATCTCGAAAAGATGCTCGGGAAGGTGCGAGCCGGGGCCGGCATCGGCCTGTTGGGCGGGTTTCACGCGTTCGAGGCGGGAGGCTGGGCGTCGTCGGCGCTCGGGCCGGCGCTGCCGTTCATGGCCGACCGGCTCGCCCGGCAGCCGTTCGACGAGCCGGTGCGGCCGTCGCTGCACCTCGAAGGTCCGCTGCAGCTCGTCCCCGACGCGCGGTTCGGAGGCGTGTCGATCCTGCGGCTCGGGCAGACCGACGAGGAGACGCGGGCCGCCTGGCAGCGGATGCCGGCGCTCGAGGGGGCGAACGACCTCGGCCGGCTCACGCCTGAGGCCAAGCGGCTGGCGAACACGGCCGACGGCCGGCCGCTCCTCGTGGCGCGGGAGTACGGCACGGGCCGCGTGGCCGCCTTCGCCGCCGACTCCACCTGGCGGTGGGCGATGCAGGGAGCCGGGGAGCAGCATCGGCGGTTCTGGCGGCAGTTCGTCCTCTGGCTGGCCCGCCAGGACGGCACCGAGGCCGACTCGCTCTGGGTGCGGCTGGGGCAGCGGCGGATCGCGCCGGGCATGACGATCGGCTGCGACGCCGGGGTGACGCAGCCCGACGGAACCACCGCCACCGACGTGGAACTGGATGCGATCGCCGTGTCGCCCGCGGGCCAGCCTCGGCCCGTGAGGCTGCCGCGCCGGGGCGAGACGTTTTCCGGCACGCTCTCGGGATTCACGGAGCCCGGCGACTGGAAACTCGTGGTGAAAGCCGCACGACCGGGCCGCGAGCCGCTGGAGCGATCGACCCGGTTCACGGTCGTGCGGCAGGACCTGGAGCTGGCGAACCCGCGGGCCAACCCGCTCCTCATGCGGCAGCTCGCGGAATCGACGTCCGGCGGAACCCGCGCACCCGAGGAACTCGCTGAGATCTTCGACGAGATCCGCAACCAGCCGGCCGCCTTCGAGACGCTCGAGCAGTGGTCCGCCAGCCTGTGGGATACCTGGCCGGCGCTTCTGGTGCTGGTCGGGCTGTTGATCCTGGAGTGGATCCTGCGCAAGAAATTCGGCCTCGTATGAGGCGGTTTTCCGCCTTTCGACGTCGGCCCAGCCTTGCTACCTTCCCCATCCGCGCCCGCGACGGTGCGCGGTGGCAGGGAGGACCGGCGTGCACAAGCGGCGGCCGATTCGCGACAAACTGCTCCTCGGCGGCCTGCTCGTCGGGATCATGGTGGCCACCCTCTCGGCGAGCAGCTTCCTCGGCATCTATTCGTACCGCCGGCTCGTGCGGTCGCTGAGCTGCCGCGCGGCCGAGCTCCCCCGGGCGAGCGCCCTCGACGCCTGTGTGAGCGACCTGCGGCTGGCCCATGCACGGGCCCTCTCGGGCGATCCCGGCACGTTCGACGGCGCGGGGGCCGCCGGCGTGTCGCTCGGTCTGCCGCGGGCCGCGCTCGTGCCCCGCACCGAGCCCGTGTTTGGCGACTGGTTCACCGACCAGGTCGAGCGCACCTGGTGGGCGCTCGAGCGCTACTGTGAGGAGCTGGCCGCGGGGGAGCTCGACGACATGCCGTTCGGCGATCGCACGCGTGAGCGCGAGACGGCCCGGGCGATCACCTCGTGCCTGGAGACGATCCGTTCGATCGCGGGCGGCGACCATGGCCGCCTGCTTCCCTGGAGCGAGGAATCGGTGCCGGATCAGCGGCGAAAACTGCTCGCCGTGGAGCCGCATCTCGACCGGCTCGCCACCCTCTCGGCGGAGTTGCCGACGTTTCTCCAGGAGCGGCTGCACGACCTTTCGCAGGAGGTGCGCGTGGGCTACCGCACCCTCATCATCACCACGTGGGCAGCGGCGCTCGCCGCGGCCGCCCTGCTCGCCGCACTCGGCGTGCTCACCTACCGCTGGGTGTTTCGGCCATTGCGGCTGCTCGGCCACGGTTCGCGCCGGGTGGCCGCCGGCGATTTCGACTTCCGCATCCGGCTCGACACCCGCGACGAAATGGCCGAATTGGCCGGCGCCCTCAACGGCATGACGCAGCGATTCCAGGAGATCCGCGACGACCTCGACCGTCAGGTGCAGCTCCGCACGCGGGAAGTCGTGCGCAACGAGCAGTTGGCGAGCGTCGGCTTTCTCGCCGCCGGCGTGGCCCACGAGATCAACAATCCACTGGCGTCGATCGCGATGTGCGCCGAGTCGCTCGAGAGCCGCCTGGAGGCGCCGCCGGCGGGCGAGGCCGACATGCAGGTCATGCGCCGCTACCTCGAGCTCATCCAGCAGGAGGCGTTCCGCTGCAAGGGAATCACCGAGAAGCTGCTCGACTTCGCCCGCCTGGGCGAGGTGCGGCGGCAGCCGACGGCGATCCTCGCGCTCGTCACCGACGTGGCCGATATGCTCGGGCACGTGGGCCGGTTTGCCGGACGGACGATCGAGATCGCTCCTGGGGCCGACGTGCTCGTGACGGTGAACCCGCAGGAGATCAAGCAGGTGGTGCTCAACCTGCTCGTCAACGCCCTCGACTCGATCGAGGAAGCGGGCCGCGTGCAGGTGGCCGTGCGGCGCGACGGCGCGACCGCCGTGCTCACATTCACCGACGACGGCTGCGGCATGACCGACGAGGTGCTCGAGCACCTGTTCGAGCCGTTCTTTACGCGGCGGAAGACGGGGCAGGGCACGGGCCTCGGCCTCTCGATCGTAAACCGCATCGTGGCCGACCACGGCGGGCGGATCGAGGCGGCGAGCGCGGGCCCGGGCCGGGGATCCACGTTCCGCGTCACCCTGCCGGTCGCCGAGATCGGCGTCGCGCAGCAGAACCCCCAGCCAAGCAGGAAGGAGGTGGATTATCCCAGCCAGCAAGCAGCCTAGGCCGATGCGGATCCTGTTCGCCGACGACGAGGCCTCGCTCCAGGAGTTGATGCGGATCGAACTGCCGCGGCTGGGGCACGAGGCGACCGTCTGCCCCGATGGCCGCACGGCGCTGGCTGCGCTCGACCGGACGGCGTTCGACTGCGTGATCGTGGATCTCGACATGCCGGGCGTGGGAGGCCTCGAGGTGATCGCCCGCGTCCGGGAGACATCGCCCGACACCGAGGCTGTGATCATCACGGGCAAATCGTCGCTCGAGAGCGCGATCGCAGCCGTGCGCCAGGGCGTGTTCGACTACCTCACGAAGCCGTGCAAACTCGCCGACATCCAGGCCGTGCTCGAGCGGGTGCGGAAGAAGCGCGAACTGACCGCGCGGCTGAAGGCCCTCGAGGGGCGGGTGCGCCGAGCCGAGGGTGCGACGCAGCTTGTCGGCACGTCGTCAGGGCTCGACGCCGTGAAGCGGCTCGTGGCCCGCGTGGCGGCGAGCGACTCGGCGGTGTTGATCCGGGGCGAGACGGGCACGGGCAAGGAGCTCGTGGCCCGGGCGATCCATGAGGGAAGCCCGCGGGCCGCGGGGCCGCTCGTGGCGGTCAACTGCGGCGCCCTCCCGGAGCATCTCGTGGAGAGCGAGCTCTTCGGCCACCGCAAGGGGGCCTTTACCGGTGCCGACGAGCACCGGGCCGGCCTGTTCGAGGTGGCCGACGGCGGCACGCTGTTTCTCGACGAGATCGGGGAACTGCCGAAGTCGCTCCAGCCACGGCTGCTCCGGGCGCTCGAGAGCGGCGAGATCCGCCGCGTGGGCGACAGCCATCCGATCACGGTCGACGTGCGGGTGGTCTGCGCCACGCACCGGGCGCTCGAGGAGATGGTGGCGGCCGGGGCGTTTCGCGAAGACCTGCTGTTTCGTATCAACACCTTCGAGGTCGCGATTCCACCGCTCCGCGAGCGGCTCGACGATATTCCCGCCCTCGTGCGGCACTTCGTGCGGAAGGCGCGGCCGCAGACACCGCCGGAGGCCGAGGTGGCCGAGCCGGCCGTGTTTGCAGCCCTCGCCGCGCACCACTGGCCAGGCAACATCCGCGAGTTGGCCAACGTGGTCGAGCATGCCCTCGTGCTCTGCGACGCCCTGCCGCTGTCGGTCGACCACCTTCCGGCCCGTCTGGGCGCCGCACGGCCCCGCAGCGCGGAGTCTGCCGCGCCGGCGCAGCCGACGGCGCCTTTCTCAGCGCCATCGCCGGTGACGAAGCCGGTGAGCCTGCGCGAACTCGAGACGCAGGCGATCCTCGAAGGTCTCGAGCGGAACCGCGGCAACAAGGCCCGCACCGCCGAGGAACTCGGAATCAGCCTCAAGACCCTCTACAACAAGTTGCACCAGTTGCAGGAGGGCACGGCGGAGCGCTCGGCGTAGGAAAGACTCCAGTCTGTCGTTGTTGTGACAGGCCAAAGCCTTTCCTACCGCCTGTCCTACGTCTTCCGGACGACGCCGGCGAGGACGCCCAGCACACGCGCGTTTTTCACGTAGATCGGCTTCATCGACGAATTCGCAGGCTGGAGCCGGATGCGGTCGCGCTCCGGAAACCACTGCTTGAGCGTCGCCTCGCCGTCTTCCGTCTGGGCCACCACGATGTCGCCGGAGTGGGCAGTCTGCCTCTTCTGGATCACCACCCAGTCGCCGTCGGCGATCTGGGCGTCGATCATCGAGTCGCCCATCACCTTGAGCACGAAGTGGTTGTCGCGGTTGAAGAGATCCTCGAAGTCGATCCGCTCCTTCTGCTCCTCGGCGGCCCGCAACGTGCCCGCAGCCACCCAGCCCGCCATCGGCAGGCCGCGGAGGTGTGCCGGCTCCATCACGAGCTCGATCGCCCGCGACATGTTCTTGCCGCGGGTGATCAGCCCTTTCCGCTCGAGCGCCTTGAGATGGCAGACCACGCCGTTGGGCGAGCGAATCTTGAACGCCTGGCCGATCTCGCGCACCGTGGGCCCGAACCCACGGGATTGGATCTTCTCGCGGATGAAGCCGTAGATCTCCATCTGCCGCTCCGTGGGGGCGTCGCCGCCCTCGGCATCCGCCTCGGCCCGCGGGAGGAGGCTCCCGAGCGGGCTGGGACGCAGCGTGGTCTTCGGGCGGCGGCCCGCCCGGGACGCGGTCCGGGCCGCGGGCTTCTTCCGGGCGGCGGACTTGAGGGCTGACTTCGCTACGGACTTCGAGGGGGCGAGCTTGGGCATGGATGCCTGACGGCTGGGCCGTTTCCTGGGGAAATCGGGACTGAATCTGGACGCCGGTATCTTACTATACGGCCGTTCAATCATTTGTCCAGAGGGTTTTTTTGCGGGGCGGCAGGGATTGCCAGGCCATACACTACAGGCACGAGACGACAGGCACGTTCAGGTCCCCACGGAGGTTTTGCTGCCATGGCCCGCGCGCCGCGCATGATCGGAGTGTCGATTCTCTGGCTCCTTGTGATGACCGTCTTTTCCGGCACGTCTCCGGTGCCGGGGGGCGAGACGGCCGCCGCCGTCGAGAAGGTGCTGGGCAAGCAGGCGGAGAAGAAAAAAACCCAGCCGGTCATCGCCCATGTGGCCCTGGCCGGTTCGCTGCCGGACGGCGTGGGGCAGGGGGGGCTCCTGGCCGACGTGGCTCCGCACCTCCATCGCGTGATCGAGCGGCTCGACAAGGCGGCCGCGGATAGCCGCGTGAAGGGTGTGGTGTTGTCGATCGAGTCGCCCGATCTCGGCCGCGCCCGGGCCGACGAGCTCCGGGCCGCGATCGCCCGCATCCGCAAGGCGGGCAAGCCCGTCGCGGCCCACCTCGTCGGCTCAGAGCCCGTGCACTACATGGTGGCGCTCGCCTGCGACACGATCACGATGCCCCCGGCCGCCACGCTCGAGATCACCGGCGTGCGGGTGGAGGTGACGTTCTTCAAGGAGCTGCTCGACAAACTCGGCGTCCAGGCAGAGATTCTGCAGGTGGGCGAGTTCAAGGGGGCCGGCGAGCCGCTGACGCGCTCGTCGATGAGCCCGCAATTGCGCGCCCAATACGAGAGCTTCGTCAACGACCTGTTCGAGCAGCTCGTGGAACGGATCGCGGCCGACCGGCGGCTCGCGCTGGAGAAGGTGCGGGAGCTCGTCGACACGGGCGTGTTCACCCCCGAAGCGGCCCGTGACGCCGGCCTGATCGACGCGGTGGGCTACGAAGACGAGGTCGCCGCCGCACTCGCGAAGCGGGTGGAACTCGCGGAGCCGAAGATCGCCCGCGACTACGCGGAGCGGAAGATGGACAACGACTTCTCGGGCATCGGCGGGCTCGTGAAGCTCGTGGAGATGCTCTCCGGGCAGAAGCAGGCGGCCACTCCCGGCAAGCACAGGCAGGTGGCGATCGTGCACGTGACCGGCGAGATCGCCGAAGGGAAGGGCCGAGACGACCTCCTCGCCGGCGGTGCGGCGGGCAGCGACGCCGTGATCGAGGCGATTCGCGATGCCGCGCAGGACGACAAGGTGGCCGCGATCGTCCTCCGGATAGACTCGCCCGGCGGGTCGGCCCTGGCGAGCGACCTCATCTGGCGCGAGGCCGAGCGGACAAAGAAGCCGGTCGTGGCGAGCCTCTCCGACACGGCCGCCAGCGGCGGCTACTACGTGGCCGTGGCGGCCGACACGATCGTGGCCGCTCCGGGCACGCTCACCGGCTCGATCGGCGTGGTGGGGGGCAAGATCGCCGTCGGCGGCGCGCTCGACCGGCAGGGCGTGCACACCGACGTCGTCAGCAAGGGCAAAAACGCCGGCTGGCTCTCGATGCAGACCCCCTTCACCGCCGCCGAGCGCGAAGCGTTCATGGCGACGATGAAGGACGTCTACCGCCTGTTCACGACGAAGGTGGCCGCAGGCCGCAAGCTCGACGTGGCGAAGCTCGACACGCTCGCCGAGGGCCGCGTGTTCACCGGCCGCATGGCGAAGGAGGCGGGCCTCGTGGACCGTCTCGGCACGCTCGACGACGCGATCGACGAGGCGAAAAAGCTCGCCGGCCTCGCAGCCGACGAGGAGATCGAGCGCGTCCTGCTCCCCGAGCCGCGCGGGCTGTTCGACGACCTGTTCGGGATGAACGGCCCGGGCCTGGCGCCCGTCGCGGGAGCCGACCTCGCAGCCCGGCTGCTGGGCCTTCCCGGCCTCGAGTCGATCACGGCCCACGCCGGCACGCTCTGCGCCCTCACGAGCGGCCGCCCGCAGATGCTCCTCCCGATGCGCGTGAAGGTGCGCTGAGGCGGGCGTCCATTCGCGTAGGACAGGGTTCAGCCTGTCATGCCTGGCTGGAGCGCGCCGGCTCGTGACTGCCCAGACCCCCTCGCCGGACGTTCGCCTCGGCCCTCCCGGCCTCGGCTCTCTGCGTGTCCGCTTCGCTTTCGCAGACCAATCCGCCTGCGGCGGATCGGTGCCCTTGGCTGCGCTCGCTCCCACAGCCCGCTCGAGGGCATGGGCAGCCCCGAGCCTCCTCAACTGGCTTGACTGAAAAGGGGGGGAGGCGAGGGGTTGCCCCTACCATTGAGCCGGCGTATGTAGGCAAGCGCAGCCATCTTCACGCGAACACCCGGCATCGTGCCGTTGTTCGCTTTGCCGACCTCCGTCGGCTGGTGTTCACCCGGGCCTCCGGCCCTGACGTTCGCGTGTGGGAGCCGGGCTATGCCAGGCGACCGTAAGCCGGAGCCGACGCCGGGACGGCGGCGACGGCGCGACAGCCGCCAGGCGCAGCGCAGCCGGAGTCGAGCGAACGGAGGGCTGGAGGCCCGCAGTGAGCGTCCGGCGAGGTGGTACGGGGCAACCCCGAGCCGGATTGGGCGGGTTGACCGGCAAGCGGGACGCTTGCCCCACGGGTTACGCTGCGC
>JBJSZP010000071.1:0-1781 GCA_046090365.1 Planctomycetia bacterium | reverse complement strand
CCGAGGTGGTCGGTGACCCGGATGTAGATCCCCTTGGCGTCGGCGTCGGGGGGCAGTTCGACGACGAGCGGCCCGTCGAGCCGGCAGCGAACCGTCACCGAGCCCTCGGGAAACGTGCGGGTTTCTGGGGTGCCGGTGGGGTTCGCTGGCTTCTCGGGGGTCGTCATCGCTGGGCTCCTCGGGGCTGGCTCGTCGCGGCTCGCCTCTCACGGCACCGCCGGGGCGTTTCCCGGGGAGTGTATCCGACCCGGCGGCTGCCGTGAGAGCCACCCCCAGAGGGCCACGGCGAGGGCCAGGAGCACGAGCGACACGAGCTGGGAGATCGAAAGCGGCGTCCCCAGGGCGGGCGGCTCGTCGATCCGGATCGCCTCCAAAAGCAGCCGCGAAATCGGGTGGAGCGTGAGGACGAGGGCAAACACCTCGCCCGGTCGGCGGGCAAGCGGCGTGAACGCACATGCCAAGGCCGCCAGCAGCCCGGCGTCGATCGCCGCATAGAGTTGGGCCGGGTGCACCGGCAGGCTCCACGCAGCGGTGCCGGCGGAGGCCGCGTCGACGGCGGGAATGAGCCCGCGGGCCGCCTGGTCGAGCCAGGGGGGGCTCTGTGGTGGAAACCGCACGGCCCAGGGCAGGTCGCAGGGGCCGCCGTAGCAGCAGCCGTTGAGGAAGCAGCCGATCCGGCCGAGCGCGAGGCCGAGGAGCAGGCCCGGGGCGACGCAGTCGGCGAGGTCGGCGAGCGGCAGCCGGCGCCGGGCCGCAAACCGCCAGGCCGCAAGGGCCGCAGTGGGCAGCGATCCAAACACCACGAGCCCGCCGGCCGCGAGGTTGAGCACGTCGGGCAGCGCCGCCACGAGGCTCCGGCCCGGCGGGAAGAACTGCTCGCGATACTCGATCACATAGAACAGCCGCGCCCCGACGAGCCCCCACAGAAACACCTCCGTCGCGAGGGCGATGATCGTGTCGGCATCGAAGCCGAGCGCCCGGCCGCGCCGGATCGAGAGCCACGTGCCGGCGGCCGCGGCCACGAGCAGCATCACGCCGTAGCCGCGCACGGGGATCCCCTGCCCGTCGTCGAGCGCCGGGAGGATGAAGGCCACAAGCGCGCCGGTGACCGCGAGCGGCACGGCGAGGGCCTGCGCCGTCGCGCGCCAGCCCCGCCTGCGGAGCGATCGCCAGATGGCGAAGCCGCCGCACGCCGCCCACACGGCAAGCAAGAGCCCGCAGCCGAAGAGCGGCACGGAACTGTCGCCCACGGTGAGCCGCGTCGGGATGTGGAACAGCGTCGAGAGCATGGGCGACGAGCGGCTCGGGTCAGTGGGCGCCCGAGCGGCGGGCGGGCAGGAGACGATTGTCGATGAGCCGCGTCGTGCCGAGCCGGCCGGCCACGAGCGCGACGGCTGGCCCGCGGGGATCACGAAGCGGGGCGAGCGACTCGGAATCGACGATCGCGGCGTAGTCGCAGGCGATGTCGCGAGCCTCGAGCGCCTGCCGCAGCGCCGCCTCGGCCGCGGCCACGCTCTCGCCGGCGGTCCAACTCGCCTCGGCCGCGGCCAGGCCCGCATGCAGCGCGACTGCGCGGGCCCGGTCTGCCGGTGTGAGATAGGCATTGCGCGAACTCAGGGCCAGGCCATCGGGCTCGCGCACGGTCGGGCAGACGACAAGTTCGATGGGGATCGCCTCGTCGCGCACGAGGCGGGAGATCACGCGGGTCTGCTGCCAGTCTTTCGCGCCAAAGAAGGCGACGTCGGCCGGCACGATCTCGAACAAGCGCTTCACGACGGCGG
>JBJSZP010000070.1:0-884 GCA_046090365.1 Planctomycetia bacterium | reverse complement strand
GAGCGGCTCCACCGGCACGCCGAAGGGCGTGATGCTCTCCCACGAGAACCTGCTCCACAACTCGCTGCGGATCATGCAGGCCTTCGAGATCACCCGCAGCCAGTCGGGCGTGTTCTGGCTGCCGAGCTTCCACGACATGGGGCTCATCGGGGGCATCCTCGTGCCGCTCTACGGCGGCAAGTTCAACGTGCTCATGTCACCCGTGGCGTTCCTGCAGAAGCCGCTGCGCTGGCTGCAGGCGATCTCGAAGTATCGGGCCACGATCAGCGGCGGGCCGAACTTCGCCTACGAGCTGTGCGTGCGCAAGACCACGCCCGAGCAGCGGGCGAGCCTCGATCTCTCCAGCTGGTCGCTGGCGTTCAACGGCGCCGAACCCGTGCGGCCCGAGACGATCGACGCCTTCGCCGAGGCGTTCGCGCCGGCGGGCTTCCGCCGCGAGGCGTTTTTCCCCTGCTACGGCCTGGCCGAGAGCACGTTGATGGTGACCGGCGGGATGAAGTTCGAGCCGCCGGTGATCCGTGCGTTCGACGCGGCGGCCCTGGAGACGGGCTCGGCGATCGTGCGCACCGGCTTCGTGCCCGGCACGCGGCGGCTCGTGGGCGCCGGCCGCGAGCTCGACGGGCAGGACGTGCGGATCGTCGACCCGCAGACTTGCGAGGCCCTGCCGCCGGGGCGCATCGGCGAGATCTGGGTGAGCGGCCCGAGCGTGGCCCAGGGCTACTGGAACCGCCCCGACGCCACCAGCGAGACCTTCCACGCGATGCTCGCGGTGCCCGACTCGCAGTCGCGGACGCAGTCGGCGAAGAAGTGGCGGCCCAACCCCGGGCCCTACCTGCGCACGGGCGACCTCGGCTTCTTCGACGCGGGCGAGCTGTTCGTCACCG
>JBJSZP010000069.1:0-2396 GCA_046090365.1 Planctomycetia bacterium | reverse complement strand
TGCTCCGAAGATGCCCCGATTATAAAAATCCGCCCGCCATTCCACAAAGTCGACGTGCCCGGGCCGCGAAACGCGCTGCATGCGGGCGACGCCGGCGTCAGAACAGCCCCACGATCATGTCGTAGGCGGCATGCGTGCCCGCGGCGATCCCGAAGCCGCGCACGAGGAACAGCGTGGCGAAGAAGATTCCGGCCAGCGCACGAAAGGCGAAACTGTGGAGATCGAACGTGTCGCCGAGCGGGCCCACGTAGTGCGCGGCGGAGAACACGAGGCTCGTGATGAACACGCTCCACGCGGCCGCCGCCCCCGGCGCGGCCCCGAACCGCGCGCACGCCCAGGCCACGGCCGGGAGCATCAAGAGCCGAAACAACACCTCCTCGTAGAGCCCCGCGCCGCAGTAGCCGACGAACCGGGCAAAGAGCGCGACCGCACCATCCCCGAGCGCCAGCGGCCAAAACCGGCTCTGCAGGCGGGCCAAACCCACGAGCAACAGGGCCAAAATCACGCATTCCACGCACATCCCCACGAGCACGGCCGGGCTGAACTTCCAGCGGTCGTGCTGCACGTGGTGCCAGGCGAGGAGCCCCACGACCGTGAGCACCGGGAGCAGGAAATACTGCCCGAATCCGAGGCCGTCGAGCGCCTGCCGCAGCCACACGTCGGCCCCGTTGCGGGATGATCCGCGGCCGAGCAGGAGCACGCCCCCTTCATAGGCGAGCACGAGCGGCAGCGTGAACGCGAGGCTCGTAAGCGGCGTGCGTGAAAGGGTCCAGTAGGAGTCGTCAGCCGGCTGTTCGTCGCTCGCGGGCCGACCATCGTCAGCTCCCGCACCGCTCGCGGGGCCGTCCGCGATGTCATCCGCTGTGCGCCACGAAATGGGGTTTTGGATACCGTCAAGTCCCGGGCTCCAATCCCCGGGAAAATCATGATCCTCGTCGGACGGAAACGATCGCGCCGGCATGAAGACGGGCCTTCCGTGTCGCAAGGCTCCCGTGCCGAACCCGCGCACGCGCGGTTGCAGCCCGGGAAAACCGCGATTTTTCCACGAAACCCGCGTCCGCCACAAGGCGTGATTTCAAGCGGCACGTCGTGCTCGCCGCTCGCGGTGATCGCAAAAAAAATTTTTTCAGAAACGGCTCCCGGTTTTGCTCGCGAATTTCGGCCATCGCGCGGTCGCCGCGCGCGCAGCGGTGGTCGTGATGCTTGACAACCGACACCGGTTCTCCAGAATGCCGCCATCAGTGTTCACGGTCGCTTTCACAAGGCTCCGGGTCGCACCAAGCGTGTCGGAGCGAAGCAGTAAAGCCATTTACCGAACTCTTTGAAAGTTGGGGGGCGACGACTTGAGGGATCGACAGTCGACGACCTTGGTCGTGGCCTGGATGTCCCCCCCGCTTTCGAGTGTGCCGGCATCGACTCGCCCACCGGCTTGCCCCCCGGGGGCAGTGATGCCGTAGAATCGTCGCTGAGGTGGCACGACACCGGGGCGACGAACGATGGCACGATGCCTGATAGGCTGCGGTTCCAACCAGGGCCGGCCGCGGCAGCATCTGGATGACGCCCGGGAACTGCTCCGGGCCATGCCCGGCATCTCGCTGCTCGCCGCCAGCCGGCCGCGGGAGACCAGGCCGGTCGGCGGGCCGGCCGGCCAGCCGGCGTTTCTCAACGGCGCCTTCCTCCTCGAGACGGACTTCCCCCCCGACGACGTCCTCGGCGTGCTCGCGGCGATCGAAAACACGCTCCACCGGGAACGGTCCGAGCGCTGGGGGCCGCGCACGATCGACCTCGATCTACTGCTCTATGACGACGTCGTGCTCGACCGGCCCGAGCTCACCATTCCCCATCCGCGGATGGCGACCCGCCGGTTCGTGCTCGAGCCCTGCGTCGAGATCGCGCCCGACTTCCTCCATCCGCTGGCCGGCTGCTCCGTACGCGACCTGCTCGACGCGATCTCGGCCACGCATCCCCACGTGGCGGTGATCGGCGTTCCCGGCAGCGGTGCGCCGGAGGTCGCGGCGGCCGTCGCCGACATGACGCTCACGCGGCTCGTGCACGCGCCGGCACCGCTTCCCTTCTGCGGCGACGACGAGGCGCTCTTCGCCCGCCGCTGGGAGGATGCGCTGGCGGCATGTGCGGCGGCCCTGCGGCGCGACGCCTGGCCCGACGATCCCCACGGCACGATCTCCGACTTCTGGCTCGACGCATTCCCGCTCGCGGCCGAGGGCTGCCTCCCGGCCGACCGCATCGACGCCGTATTCCGCCAGGCCGCGCACGCCACCGCCGCGCCGCACGTCGCGATCCTTCTCTTGGCCGACGCGGGCGTGCTCGAGGAGCGGCTGGCCTTCCGCCGGCGCCGGCCGGCGCCGCAGACCGACATGTTTGCCGATCTCGCGGGC
>JBJSZP010000068.1:0-1940 GCA_046090365.1 Planctomycetia bacterium | reverse complement strand
TTCGCCCTCCAGGCTACGGCTCGCTCGGATTTGCCTGCGCTGCGCCATCCATGGCTCCGCTGGTCAAATACGCCGTCTCAATGGTAGGGGACAACCCCGATCCTCCCCAGAAAACCCCCGGTGGCAACCGGGGGATCGATGTGCGTCGCCTCACAGATGCAACCCGCATCATCCCCGGGTTTCCACCCGGGGCTCTCAGTTAAGGAGGCTCGGGGCTGGCCGTGCCCCCGAGCGGGCTGTGGGAGCGAGCGCAGCCATGGATGGCGAAAGCGAAGCGGACACGCAGAGAGCCGAGGCCTGGGGGGCCGAGGCGAACGTCAAGCGAGGGGGTCCGGGCAGTCACGAGCCGGCGCGCGCCAACGAGCCGAGCGTCCGGCGAGGTGGTACGGGGCAACCCCGAGCCGGATTGGGCGAGTCGAGGCATGACAGGCTGAAGCCTGTCCTACTTTTGGGTGCGGAAGCGGTGGACCATGGTGTGGCGGTAGGTCTGGCCGGGATCGAGCCGCACGGTGGGCCATTCGGGGCGGTGGATGCTGTCGGGGTACTTCTGCGTCTCGAGGCAGACCGCGGCCTGCTTGCCGTAGACGGCGCCTCCCTTGCCGGTGAGGCTGCCGTCGAGGGAGTTGCCGGTGTAGACCTGGACGCCCGGCTGGTCGGTGAGCAGTTCGAGCGACCGGCCGCTGGCGGGGTCGCGGAGCACGGCCGCCGGGCGCAGGCTGCCGTCGGGCCGCCAACCGCGAACCACGAAGTTGTTGTCGATGCCGCCCGGCTGTTTGCCATCCGCGCTCGGCGGCAGGGCGGCGATCGCGTCGCCGAGGCGGGCGGGGCGGGGCCGCTCCGGCCGGAGATCGAAGGGGGTGTCGGCCACGGGGGCGAGCACGCCGGTGGGGATGCCGTCGGCGTCGGTCGGCAGGTAGGCGTCGGCCGCGACGGAGAGTTCGTGGCCGTGGATCGTGCCGGCGGCCTGCCCGGCGAGGTTCCAGTAGGAGTGATGCGCGAGGTTCACGATCGTCGGCGCATCGGTCGTGGCCGTCATCTCGATCCACAGTTCGGCGTCGGGCGTGAGCGTGTAGGTGACGCGGGCCGTGACCGTGCCGGGGTAGCCCTCGTCGCCGTCCGGGGAGATGGTCTCGAAGTCCACCGCGGGGCCGCGGTCGGAGAGCCGCGGCGTGGCCTTCCAGAGTTTCTTGTCGAAGCCGACGAGGCCGCCGTGCAGGTGGCTCGGGCCGTTGTTCTGGGCGAGCGTGTAGCGTTTGCCGTCGAGCTCGAACGTGCCGCCGGCGATCCGGTTGGCCACGCGGCCGCAGGTGGCGCCGAAGTAGGGATGCTTGCCGACGTAGCCGGCGAGCGAGTCGAAGCCGAGGACGACGTCGACGGCCTCACCGCCGGCAGTCGGCACGAGCATCCGCACGAGGATCGCGCCGAAGTCGGTGATCTCGGCCCGCCAGCCTCCAGGCACCTCGAGCACGTAGAGCGAGACGGCGCGGCCGTCGGGAAGCGTGCCGAAGGGTTGGGCGAGGGGTGCATGCATGGTGGTTGGTGGCGGGGCTGCGAAAAGGGATGGTGCGGCCGTGATGAGGCAGGCAATGATCGTGGCCGCCAGGAGCCATCGATCACTGCCGCGGCGGACGAAGTGGAGAGGCATGGGCAATCACGTGTGCGTCGCCGTCCGCGGGTGGAACCGCACGACGAGCGACTCGTAGCCAAGCAGCCGGTCGTAGGCCCTCGTGTGCTCGACCCGATCCCGCTTCGAGCTGAGCTCGATCCGCTCGACCCGCTTGCAGAGAAGCTCGAGCAGCGTGCGCATCACGGTGCGGGCGTGGGCGGCCCCGAGGCAGAGGTGGGCGCCGAACCCGAACGCCACGTGTGGATTCGGGCGGCGGTCGAGCTTGATCTCGTCGGCGGCGTCGAACACCGTCTCGTCGAGGTTGGCCGACGCC
>JBJSZP010000067.1:0-2409 GCA_046090365.1 Planctomycetia bacterium | reverse complement strand
CTCCCGCTCCGCGGGCCGGTGCAGGCGACGCCGCTGCTCGAGCCCCACCTCGCTCTGCTGCGGCCCGTGCCGACCATGCGGGTGGGGATGTGGGTCTGCCAGGTGGCGGAGCACATCCGCAGCCGGTTCACGTATGCCCGCGACGTGACGAGCGCCACGTCGCCGATCGACCACCTCCTCGCCCACGGCAAGGGCGTGTGCCAGGACTTCACGCACCTCATGATCGCGATCCTGCGGTCCTACGGCGTGCCCGCCCGCTACGTGAGCGGCTACATCCACCGGCCCAACAAGGAGTCGCAGAGCCACGCCTGGTGCGAGGTGTGGCTGCCCGACATGGGCTGGATCGGCTTCGATCCCACGAACGGCTGCCCCGTGAACCACGACTTCGTGAAGACGGCGGTGGGCCGCGACTTCACCGACGTCCCTCCCAACAAGGGCGTGTACCGCGGGGCGGGCGACGAGCGGATCGAGGTCCGCGTGGCCACCCGCACGCTCGACCGGCTGCCGTCGCTCTCCTGGCACGACCAGCTCGCTCCGCTCGACGTTCCGGTACACTCCGTCCTCCGCACCGCGCCGCAATACGGCGACGACACCGAGATCCAGCAGCAGTAGCGGCGGGTGCGCGTGGAGACGCGAGCATGAGGCGGATCGATCTCACCAGCCACGGGATCACCGTGGCCGACGCGCGACGCAACCTGTCGCCGGCGGAGCTCTATGCCGAGGCGATCCGCCTCGAGCCCGACTGCGCCATCGCCGATTCCGGCGCCCTGATCGCCTATTCGGGCGCGAAGACAGGCCGCTCCCCGAAGGACAAGCGGATCGTGCGCCACCCGGCGAGCGAGCACGACGTGTGGTGGGGTCCGGTCAATCTGCCGATCGACGACGAGACGTTCCAGATCAACCTCGAGCGGGCCAAGGACTATCTCAACACGCGGAGCATCGTGTACTGCGTCGATGCCTACGCCGGCTGGGATCCGGCCCACCGCCTCAAGGTGCGGGTGATCTGCTCGCGGCCGTACCACGCGCTGTTCATGCACACGATGCTCATCCGGCCGTCGCGCGAGGAGCTCGCCACGTTCGGCGACCCCGACGCCGTGATCTACAACGCCGGCCGGTTTCCGGCCAACCGCCGCACCCACGGGATGACGTCGAAGACGAGCATCGACCTCTCGCTCGAGACGAAGGAGCTCGTGATCCTGGGCACGGAATACGCCGGCGAGATGAAGAAGGGCGTGTTCACGCTGCTCAACTACTTCGCCCCCAAGCGGGGCATCCTCTCGATGCACTGCTCGGCCACGGCCGACCGCGACACCGGCGCCTCGTCGCTCCTCTTCGGCCTCTCTGGCACCGGCAAGACGACGCTCTCGGCCGACCCCCGGCGGCTGCTCGTGGGCGACGACGAGCACTGCTGGAGCGACTCCGGGATCTTCAACATCGAGGGCGGCTGCTACGCCAACGCCGTCGACCTCGCCCCTGAGACCGAGCCCGACATCTTCCAGGCCCTGCGGTTCGGGGCCGTGCTCGAGAACGTGGTCTACGACCACGATTCGCACCACGTCGACTTCCACGACACGAGCATCACGCAGAACACCCGCGGCGCCTATCCCGTGGAGTTCATCCGCAACGCGAAGATCCCCTGCGTGGCCGGCCATCCCACGAACGTGATCTTCCTCACCTGTGACGCCTTCGGCGTGCTCCCGCCGGTGAGCCGGCTCGACTCCGCCCAGGCGATGTATCACTTCATCAGCGGCTACACGGCGAAGGTCGCGGGCACCGAAATGGGGGTCACGGAGCCGCAGGCCACCTTCTCCCCCTGCTTCGGCGGCCCGTTCCTCGTCTGGCACCCCATGAAGTACGCCGGCCTCCTGGCCGAGAAGATCCGGCGGCACGACGTGGCCGTGTGGCTCGTGAACACCGGCTGGAGTGGCGGCCCCTACGGGATCGGCAGCCGCATGAAGCTCGGCCTCACACGGGCGATCATCGACGCGATCCATTCGGGCGCGCTCCGCGACGCACCGGCGGCGGTCGACCCCGTGTTCGGCCTCCGCGCGATCACGGCCTGCCCGAACGTGCCGGCGAGCGTGCTCGTCCCCCGTACCGCCTGGGCCGACGGGGCCGCCTACGACGCCACCGCCCGCAAGCTCGCGGGCCTCTTCGCCGCCAACTTCAAGCACTACGCGGGCCACGTCGCCCCCGAAGTCGCCGCCGCCGGCCCGGCCGCGTAGGACAGGCGTCTCGCCTGTCGAGTCCGCGCGCGCCGGCTCGGGATTGCCCCCACCACCTCGCCGGACGCTCACTGCGCCCATCCCTGGGCTTCGTTCGCTCGGAGTCACAGGCGCTGCGCCATCCATGGCTCCGCTGGTGACTCACGCCGGCTCGATGGTAGGGGCAACCCCTCGCCTCCCCCTC
>JBJSZP010000066.1:0-3923 GCA_046090365.1 Planctomycetia bacterium | reverse complement strand
GACGACCACGCCATCCACACGCTCATCGGCCCGGGCCGCGATCGCCTGGCGCCGGAAGACATGGTGCCGATGCTCGTGCGCCATCCCGAGTGTGGATCGCCCACCGCGAGCCAAACCCGCTATCGCCCTGCGTACTATGCCTTCTACCTCGGCCAGGCGGCTGCGTTCGGCAAGGACCCGTGGCCCTGGTTCGCCGTCCGGTTAGCGCTCTGTGCCCTCACCGCCACGCTCGCCTTCGATCTGCTCCGCCGGTGGTTGGGAACGGTCGCGGGGGCGACGGCGCTGGCGTGCCTGTCGGCCCTGTGGATGTGGTTCGACATCTTCGGCAGGCTCGGCTCCGGCGAGACCTACGCCGCCCCGGCGGCCGCCGCCTTCGTCTGGTGCACTGTCGCGATTCTCCAGGCGGGCGGCCGAGCCGGATGGCTGCCGTGGGGCGGGCTTGCGGTTTCGGCGCTCGTCGCGATCGGCTCGAAGGAGAATTTTGTGATCCTCGCGCCGCTCACGGTGCTCGTCGCCGCGATCGACCGGCGGCATGGGGCCCGCGGCTGGGCTGGGGCTCTTGCCTCCGTCTTGGTCTGCGTCGCGGCTGCGCTGGTGATCGGCGTCGTGGCCGTCGGCATCGCCAACAACGGCGGCCGCGACGTCTACCGGCGGTCCGTGGGCCTCGCCGGACTGCTCGACATCGGCGATCCAGCCGCGCGGCGCACGCTGCGGAAGCTCGTCACGTACGGCGTGCCGCTTGCGGTTGGCCTCGCGTGTGCAGTATTCGGCTGGGCCCGGGCTCCCGGCACAGCCGCGGGCGAACACCGCCGCCGGTGGTACGCCGTGGCGGCGATCCTGTGCCTCGCGGCCTTGAGCCAGGTGGCTTTCTACCGCGGCGACGTGTTCAAGAAATGCCGCTACGACCTGCCGCTGGTGCCGATCGTTGGCACGCTCGCGATCGGCCTTCTCGCCGCGGCCGCGCGGGGGCGATCCGGGCCGCTCCGCCTCCGCAGCATCCGCCGCCGGCTGCTCGTGCCCGGGGCGCTGGCCGCCGGGGCGCTCGCCTTCGGTGGCGACCACACGCGGGCGGCGACCCGGGCCTACGTGAGCGAGACAAACAAGTTTTATCGGGCGATTCAGGATATCGCCGCGGCCTGCCAGGCGGACGCCACTCGACCGGTGGCGTTCGTCGTGCCAGGCGACCCGAAGGACTCGTACGAGCCGATCTTGTCCACCGCGGCCTATCTGCGCTCGTGCGGTGTCGTGAACCCGCTCCACCTGGAAGGCAATGGGTTTGTGTCGGATCAAGTCGCGGCAGGGGATTCGTGGCAGGCTCGTGAGTTGGCCGAGGTGCGGCGATCCGGGGGGGGCGACTTCCAGCCGGCTCCCGAGCCGGGCCACGACACCGACCGGATCGAAGTCTGGTTTGCGGCTGATCCGCCTCCCGGCCGCGCGCGGGCGTTTCGAGTGCAGTGAGTCCGGAGCCGCTATGATCCTCCTTCAGCAGCAATACCGCTCGGCTGACGCCGCCCGGCAGGCCGAACTCGACCGGGCGGGGGAGCTGAATCGGGCGAGCGGCCTGTTCGCGGAGATCGTGGCCGTCGACGGGGCGCTCAAGCGGTGGACGTTCGCCGACCTGCTTGCCCTCGCTGCCGAGAGGTTTCAGGGCGAGGTGTGCGTGATCGCCAATAGCGACATCTCGTTCGACGAGTCGCTTGCCCCGCTTGGGTCGTGGATCAAGCCCCACACGCTCGTGGCCCTGGCCCGCTGGGACGACGGCGCGGCCCCCTCGATGGAGGGTCGGGTCGATCCGCGGACGTGGAGGTTTTATTCGCAGTCGCAAGACACCTGGGTGTTCCGCGCCGGGGCTCTGCCGGCGTTTCGCGCGGATTTCGCGCTCGGCGTGCCCCGGTGCGAAAACCGGTTTGCCTACGAGGCAGCCACGGCTGGGGTGGCGGTTTTGAATCCGGCCTTGTCGATCCGCTCCTGGCATCACCACGCCACGAACGTGCGGTCGTGGAAGCGGGGCGACCATTACGAGGGCCCCCTGTATTTCCCGCAACTGACCACGCTCGAGGCCCGTGAGGCCGAGGGCTTCGTCCTCGAAAGGGCAGGCTGGCAGAAGCGTGAGTGGATCGCCTCGCTCAATGGCGGAACACCCGCCCGTCTCGCACTCCGGCCCCTGGGCCCGCCCTCGGGATCCGTCTGGCCAAAAATCGGCCTCCGCTGGCCGATTTATCGCCGAAACTGATTTTCGGCGTCCAAATTCCGCCCCGCGCGCAAGTCCTTTGATAGAAACGGGTTCGAAGAAGCTCGTTCGGCCGCCGAGGTGTGAGATCTGGGGTTCCTCGCGAGAAACGCGGTTCTGGCGCCCCCGGGGCGCTTGACGGCCCGCAAGGTTTGCGTAGTTTATGCAATCCGAACCCTCCGAGACATTGTGGCCACCGGTTCTTCGCCATGCCTCATGCCCGTAACAATGATTTTCGTTGCACGAGCAAGCGAGCCTTCACGCTCGTGGAACTGCTGGTGGTGATCGGCATCATCGGTGTGCTCGTCGGCATGCTTCTGCCGGCGGTGCAAAGAGCCCGAGAGTCGGGGCGGCGGACGGCATGTGCCAACAATATCCGCTCGGCCGGCATCGCGCTTCGGTCCTATGAGTCCGGCAGGCGAGTTCTACCGCCTGCCATCGACATCGCTCCGCGGCCCGACCTGCCGGGCGGCACCGAGCATGCGTGGTCGTCCTTCATCCTGCCGCAGATCGAGCAGAACGAGCTCGCCAGCCGGATTGACTACGAAAAGCACTGGAATGCCCCCGGGAAGAACAACGCCGCGGCCGACCAGATGGTCTCGATCTACGTCTGCCCCAGTGGCATCGTGTCGTACCCGGGCAAGCAGGACTACGGCGGCATCATGGGCACGAGCATCGTGCCAACCGGGGCGGAAAATCCGGTGGGGGGCGGCGACTTTGGCTCCACGGGTGGCCTGATCAATCGGCCGCTGCAACTCTCGACGTTCACGGATGGTCTGTCGCACACCTTGCTTGTGGCAGAGTCTGCCGACCGCGGTCTGACGATGGACGGCCAAGTCCTCGAAACTGGCCTCAGCAAATGGGCCAACGGAACAAACTCTTTTCCCCAAAACACGTCGTTTATCAACACCCCCGACAAGCAAAACATCCGCAGCCGCCATCCGGGCGGGGCACACGGTGTGTTTGCTGATGGGGCGCTGAAGTTTTTGAGTGAGAACATGGATCCGGATGTGCTCGCGGCGATCTGCACGAGGAACGGCCAAGAGGCTTGCGCTTCGGCCGCTCTGCAGTGACCCCAGGCATGCCCGCGACGGATGCCGTCCTCGAGGTGGCAGCCGTGCGATGGACTGTACGACTTGGTTGATTTTGGTGCGGAGGCAGCGTGCCGTCGCACTGGTTGACAATGGTTTCGTTCCTTTCATGAAAGGTTTCCCCAATGATTCGTAGGCATGTTCTTGCGGTTCTGGCCCTCGTCGCGGTCGGCGCGATGGTGGCTTCCCCGGCTGAGGCTGGTGGCGGTGGCGGCGGCACGAAGGGCCGTAACGGCACGGTGCGCGTCCTCGGCGGGCAGACCGGTGGTGGAGTTGGCTTGATCCCGCTCGCGGGTACGACGGCAGTGCCCCCGGCTGGTGGGTATCCCTCGGTTGCCGCTCTGCAGGCTGCCGGTGGCGCGGTGATCAACCCGGGGCAGGTGCTGCAGTTCAAGGTGGCTGGTCCGGGCAACGCGTTTGTTGGGCCTATTGACCCTGCTGGCGCGTTTCCGGTGCTCACCGGCGCGGCCGCATACTCCGGTGCGCAGAACCAGACCGGCTACCTGAAGGTTGGCGGCACGAACGTCGCTCCGACCATCGCCGGCACGGGCGACAAGTTCTAAGGCCCGGCCAACAGTTGCTCTTCGGAGGCCCGGCTTGGG
>JBJSZP010000065.1:0-13665 GCA_046090365.1 Planctomycetia bacterium | reverse complement strand
GCCAGCGATCCGCGCGGCCTTCACGAGGTATTCGATGCCCGACCAGGCCGTCGTCACCACGGCGGCCCATGTGGCCACGGACGCCGCCGTGGGGAGGCCCACGCCGCCGGCTGTAGCGTCCGGCCACTGTCGGGCGGCGAGTTCGAGGGCCACGGCCGCGCACTGCAGCACCATCTTCAGCTTGCCGGCGGGCCCCGCGGAAAAATCGTGGCCCGTCCGCTCCATCTCCGCCCGCACGGCCGTCACCACGAGCTCCCGCACCACGACCACGAGCGCCATCCAGGGCACGATCGCCGACGCCCCGCCCCGCCCCGCCAGGAGCACGAACGCGCCGCACACGAGCACCTTGTCGACGAGCGGATCGAAGATTCTGCCGAGGCGGCTGATCTGGCCGAACCGGCGGGCCCACCAGCCGTCGACCCAGTCGGTGAGCGCGGCGGTGAGGAACAGCCCGAAGGCCCAGCCCCAGGCCGATCGCTCGATCGCCACGAAGCACCCGATCGAGATCACGAACCGCGCGGCCGAGAGCACGTTCGGGACGGTCCACACGCGATCGAGGTCGGCTACGCCGGTCATTCGGCCACCACCCCCGCGAGGTCGTAGCCGGTCGACGCCACGATCTCCACCGGCAGGATTTTTCCTGTCAGAGCACTCTTCGCCGACGTGCCGGGCGCCGTCACATACACCACGCAGTCGATGTCGGGGGCGTCGGCCTGCGTGCGGCCGATCCACACGTCGTCCCGCTCGTCGCTCTGCCGGTCGATGATCACGTCGAGCGTGCGGCCGATCTGGCCACGGGCGTGTGCGTGGGCAATCGGCTGCTGCACCCGCATCAGTTCGTCGCGCCGGGCCACCTTCTCCGCATCGGGCAGATGGCCGTCGAGCTTCGCGGCGGGCGTGTCGGGCTCGAGCGAATAGGAAAACACACCCGCCCGCTCGAACTTCCACGTCCGCACGAAGTCGAGCATCTCCTCGAACTGCTCCCGCGTCTCCCCGGGAAAACCCGTGATGAACGTCGTCCGCATCACGAGGCCCGGAATCCGCTCCCGCAGCTTCCCGAGCAGTTCT
Organism: Planctomycetia bacterium; assembly: GCA_046090365.1. Taxonomy (GTDB): domain Bacteria; phylum Planctomycetota; class Planctomycetia; order Pirellulales; family UBA1268; genus RGVT01. The sequence continues at coordinate 12,597 of JBJSZP010000065.1, read as the reverse complement.
TCGGTGGGCCCGCGGGCCACGCGCCGCTGCATCCGCTTGAGCACGGGGTCGCTCGCGTGCTGGAGCGGCATGTCGAGATACGGCACGATCTTTTCACTGGCGGCGATCGCGTCGATGAGCCGGTCGCTGAAATACATCGGGTAGAGATACATCAGCCGGATCCACTCCAGGCCGTCGATCTTCTCGAGTTCCGCGAGCAGCTCCACGAGCCGGGGCTCGCCGTACAGGTCCATGCCGTAATACGTCGTGTCTTGCGCCACGACCACGAGCTCCTTCGTGCCGTCGGCGGCGAGCTCGCGGGCCTCGCGCACCACCTCCTCGATCGGCTTCGTGGCATGCTTGCCGCGCATCTTCGGGATCGCGCAAAACGTGCACGTGCGGTCGCAGCCCTCGGAGATCTTGAGGTAGGCCATGTGCCGCGGGGTGACCCGCATCCGCCCCGAGTCGTCGAGGGCCCGGGCGGGGGCCGGCCGAAACACGCTCTGCTGCTCGCCGAGCCTCCCCACGAGCCGCTCCGCCGTGCGGGCCACCTCGTCGCGGGAAAACACGCCGATCACGGCGTCGATCCCCGGCAGCTCGTCGAACAGCTTTTCCTTCTGCCGCTCGGCGAGGCAGCCGGCCACAATCACGCCCCGCGTCTTGCCCGCCCGCTTGAGGTCGAGCATCTCGGTGACCGCGGCATACGACTCGGCCCGCGAGGCGTCGATGAAGGCGCAGGTGTTCACCACCACGAGGTCGGAGCCCTCCGGCTCGCCCACGAGCTGCCAGCCGTCGTCGCGCAGGAGGCCGAGCATCCGCTCGGTGTCGACGAGGTTCTTGGGGCAGCCGAGGCTGACCACCGAAAACGTGCCGCGGCAGGTGGCCGGGTCGGCCGGCTGCACGGCGGGCATCACGTTCGTGCCGGCCCCGCAGGTGGCCGTCGCCGCCGGATCGACGATCTGGAGCTCGCGCATGTCAGGCTCGCGCGGCGATCAGCCGGTCGAGCTCCTCGCGGAGCTTCGGCAGGATCTCGTCGTAGGGATAGGCCCCGAGCTCGGCACTCTTCCGCTTGAGGTTCACGTGCGTCGGGCCGCACCACAGGCCGAGGTCGGCGTCGTCGGTCTCGCCCGGGCCGTTCACGCGGCAGCCCATCACGGCGATCGTGATCGCGTGCTCCTTCGCGTAGGACGTCATCTCCTTCACCTGCTTGGCGAGTTCGATGAAGGCCTCGTTTTCCACGCGCGAGCAGCTCGGGCAGGAGATGATGTTGAGCGAGGAGAGGCCGTAGTCCACCACGCTCCGCACGCGGCCGGCGGCGATGTCGGCGAGGATCGCCTCGGCGGCCGCGATCTCCTGGGCCTTCTCGGAGTTCGGCACCGTGAGCGACACGCGCACGGTGTCGCCGATCCCGCGAGAGATCAATTGCTCGAAGGCGATCCGCGTCTTGATGATCCCGTCGGGCGGCATGCCGGCCTCGGTCACGCCGAGGTGCAGCGGTACGTCGGGCCGTGCCTCCGCGAACCGGCGGTTGACGTCGATCACCTTCTGCGGGTCGGAATCCTTGAGCGAAACGACGTAGCGCGAAAACCCGATCGAGTCGAGCAGTTCGCAGTGCTCGAGGGCGCTCGCGAGCATCGGCCCGATCGAGTCGTGTTCGGCAAACTGCCCCTTCTTCGCCGGATCGACGCTGCCGCAGTTCACGCCCACGCGCAGGGCGCAGTCGTTGGCGGCCGCCACGTCGGCAATGAACTTCACCTTGTCCTGCCAGGGCTTCGTCGGCTCGTGGTGGTAGAGATGGCCGGGGTTGTAGCGGAGCTTGTCGACGTGGGGGGCGACGTCGAGGGCCAGGCGGTAGTTTTCCTGGAGGTCGATCACGAGGTTGGCCGCGGTGCCGGCCCGGATCGCCGGGAGGGCCGCGGCGTCTTTCTTCGAGTCGACGGCGATCCGCACGACGCCCGCCCCCGCCTTCCGCAGGTCTTCCACCTGGGCGAGCGTGGCCTCCACGTCCTGCGTGTGGGTGGCCGTCATGCTCTGGGTGGCGATCGGGTGGCCGGCCCCGATCGTGATCGAGCCGATCTTCACCGGCCGCGTCGGATTTCGCTTGATCTCGACCAAACCTGCACCTCCGTTGACACTGTCCCTTCGACACAACGATAGCAGACAGCCGCCCGCCGGCGGAGTGGCCATGCGATATACGCCGATCCTTCATATCGTCCTTCACGAGCCGGAAATCCCGCCCAATGCGGGCAACGTGGGGCGGACCTGCGTGGCGATCGGGGCCAAGATGTGGCTCGTCCGCCCGCTGGGCTTCAAGCTCGACGACTACTACCTCCGCCGGGCCGGCCTCGACTACTGGGACGAGCTCGAGTGGGAGGTGGCCGATTCCTGGGATGACCTCCTCGCCCGGCTGGGCCGCCCGGGACTCGAGCGGACATGGCTCCTCGAGGTAGACGGGCCACGGCAGTACACAGACGCGACGTTTATGAGAGGCGACGTGCTCGTGTTCGGTCGCGAGTCGACGGGGCTACCGCGCGACCTGCTCGCAGCTCATCCGGACAAGCATCTCTCGATCCCGTCACGGCCGCAGGTGCGCAGCCTCAACCTCGCGAACTGCGCCGCGCTCGTCGCGTATGAGGCCGTGCGCCAGTGGGGCGGAGTGGGACCGTAACGCCACGCGGGCTCGGAGCTGCCCACGCCCTCTCGCCGGACGTTCGCCTCGGCCCTCCCGGCCTCGGCTCTCTGCATGTCCGCTTCGCTTCGCCATCCATGGCTACGCTCGCTCCCATAGCCCGCTCGAGGGCATGGGCAGCCCCTCGCGGCCGGAGGCGTTGTCACATCTCGATCTCATACCCCTTGCGGATCGGTCGCGCGAGCATCGCGTTGGCCTGCTCGTCGCCCACGATCTGTTCGGCGGCGTCGTCCCACCGCAGGCTCCGGCCCAGCCGGGCGCTGATGCCCGCAAGGTGGCAGATGTTGAGCATCTTCATGTGGGAGTGCACGTCGGAGATCGGCTCCTTCTTGTTCTTGGCACACCAGAGGAAGTTGGCCCAGTGGGCCTTTCGCTCGTTGTCTTCCATCGGCAGGTTCTTGTAGACCTTCGCGATCGCGTCGTCCGGGAGCGGCTGGTCCTTGAGGGCGTCGACCGGCTCGCCCGCGAGTTTGCCGCGGCTCACGAACATCCGCCCCTTGTCTCCCTCGATGAGCACGCCGTTGTCGGTGTCGCTGCGGATGAACATCTTCGTCCCACCTGGAAAGTCGACCACGAAGAAAAACTCGGTCGCGGTGTTGTAGCGATCCTTCTCGACCGGCATGCCATCCTTGAACGCGACGGGGTGCACGGCGGTGCCGCCGATCGCCGTCGGCCCCGCGGTCTGGCCGTTGAGCGCGAGCGCCCAAGTCGCGATGTCGACATGGTGCGCGCCCCAGTCGGTGAGCTTTCCGCCGGAGTACTCATACCACCAGCGAAACTCATAGTGGCCGTTCGTGTGCGGTGGCGGCAGTTGCTCCTTGCCGTTCGCATCCTTGACGGCCGGCCCGCGGATATACCGGTAGTCGACCATCGGCGCCTGCCCGAGCCAGCGATCCCAGTTGAGTTCCTTGGGCACCTCGGCCACCGGGATCGGCGGACTGCCCGGAGCCGGGCCGATCGCCGCCTGCACCTGCCTGATCCGGCCGAGCCGTCCGTCGGCCACGATCGCCATCGCCTTCGTGAACAGGTTGAACGTGCTTCGCTGCTGCGTGCCCACCTGCACGATTCGGCCGGTCTCCTTCTGCACCTTGCGGATGAGTTTGCCCTCGTCGATCGTGAGCGTGAGCGGCTTTTCGCAATACACGTCCTTGCCGGCGAGCATCGCCTCGATGACCGGCTTCGTGTGCCAGTGGTCGGGCGTGGCCACGTGGATCACGTCGATGTCTTTGCGCTCGAGGATCCGCCGGTAGTCGTCGGTGAGCATGGCCTTGCCGTCGGCGAACTTGTCGTTGAAGGCGGCCGCCCGCCCCGAATCGACGTCGGCGATCGCCACGACGTCGATCCAGTCCTTGGCAACGCCGATATTGGCGTGGGCGATGCCGCCCGCACCGATCAGGCCGAGCGCCACGCGGTCGTTCTTGGCCTTGGTCTCGTCGGCGAGCGTACGGGCCGCTGAGAAGAAATAGGGCACCGCCGCGGCAGCTGCACCGCCGGCACACGTCGAGAGAAAACCGCGTCGCGAGTCGTTCATAGGTGTCTCCTTTCCCGCATTATGCATCACAGGCTCAAGCCTGTCCTACGGCCCTGCATACAGCGGCAGGTGCCGGTAATACGCCTCGAGCATGCAGGCGCAGAGGGCCGTCACATACAGCCGGCCGCCCACGTGCCCCCACTGGTCGTTCGCGGGATCCCAGCTCCCCTTCTCGCGGCCGCTGGTCACCTGGGCTGGCACGAGCCGCTCCTGCATCAGCCGGTTCCACTCGTCCCACGCAGGGCCGCCCTGATGGTGGCAGACCTGCGTCTGGTAATACCACGCATACACGTTCTTGCGCCGGTAGTCGAAGTCGAGCGGGGCCTCGCGGAGGAGGAGTTCGACGCCCGCCGCCAGCCGCGGGTCGTCGCGCCGCCAGCCCAGGTACTGCCGGCAGAGCAGCGCCTCGGCCGTGAGCGCGGGCCGAAAGTCAAACACCTTCTGCTTGGGGTTGATCTGGTAGCCGTAGCCCTTCTCCGCCGACACGAACACGCCGTCGAGAAACGCCGCGAGCCGGTCATACGTTTCCGCCGGCACGGTGAGCCCGGCCATCTCGCCGCTCTTGAGCGCCATCAGAAACCAGCCGGTCACCGACATGTCGCCGCGGTTGTCGCCGTCGGGCCGCGGCGGCTGATACCGCCAGCCACCATCGGGCATCTGGGCCGCCACGGCATACGCAAGCGCTCGGCCGGCGGGCTCCGCGAGCTGCGGATCCCGCGTCATGCCGTAGGCCTCGCAGAGCGCGATCGTGATCTGCCCGTGGGCATACATCCCGTGCTGCTCGATCATCGGCCCCACGTCGAACGTGCCGTCGGGCTGCTGCTGCCGCAGGAGCGCCTTCCAGGCCTTGGCGACCGCCTGGCGATGCTCGCCCGCGCCCGGCGTGTTGCCCGCCCCCTGGAGCGCGAGCAGGGCCATCGCCGACGCGGCGAGCCGGTTTTCCTGCCGGCTGCCGTCGACGTAGGGCCCGGTGAGGCTCCAGAGCCCGTCCTTCCGCTGCTGCCGCACGAGCCATTCGAGCGCGCGGCTCACCGCCGTTTCCGTCTCGGCCGTGCCGCCGCCGGCGCCGAGGAGCCGCTGCCGCGCTTCTTCACTGCGTCCGGAGAGCAACGCCCCGACGGCCGTTCGAGCCGGCGCGGCGGGCGGGCCCGGCGGTTCGACAGCCACCGGGGCTAATGTGTCCGGCGCGGGCGGCGGCGGCACCACGGCGGTCTGCTCGGCGAGTGGCTTCGCGGGCATCGGCGGCTCGGCCTTGGCGATCTCCGGCTTGATCACGACGGCCGGCGGGGCCGCAGCCTCGTCGGCCTGCTCGATGCCGCCCGGCGGCTCGTTCACCGCGCCGAAGGAGAGCTCGAGCCGCAGCCGCTCCGCCACGCGCTCGCGGATGCTGATCAGGGCCAACACGAGCACGAGCAGCAGGTGGGCCGCGAGGCTCACGGAAAACGCGGGACTCTGGGCGACGGCGGCATCCCAGTGCCTGCGGAGCCGCCGCCAGGAGAAACTGTCGCGTGCGTCGCGCTCGCGAGCGGGCTCGCGCAGGCGATGAAGCTCGGGCGGCCCGACGTCGATGCCAGCGGTCGGCGGCCCCGGCGGGGCATCGTCCCACGGAAATCCGCCGACGACGGCCTTCGACCGGGCCGACGGGCCGGGGTCGGGAAACCGTGGCGAGGGGCTGTCGGGGGTGCGCGGCGTCATACGCGCAGTGTCGCGCGGCGGGCGGCGGCGAGTCCACCTCGACTTTCGCGGGAGGGCGGGCGCAGGGCGGCGGAATCCGGCCCGGATTTTCCGCGGCCTTCATTTCAGGCGGGCGATCGTCTACTATATGGACTCACCCAACTGACGCGGGGTGGAGCAGCCCGGTAGCTCGCGAGGCTCATAACCTCGAGGTCGCAGGTTCGAATCCTGCCCCCGCCATTTGACGTTGACGCAAGCCCGGCCATCGTGGCCCGGGCTTGTTCGCTTTTGAGGGCCCGCCATCCGGGCGGGCAGTTAGGGGGAAGCCGGGCCATCCATGGCTCCTGCCGCCTGTTTTTTTGTGCGGCGTCGTGCCGCGTTCACGCCGACGTGGCAAGCCGATCGGCCGGCTCACTGAGGTATGAGCTGACGGCTGCCTGCATCCGATCAACCTCGGCCAAAAACCCAGCTGCCGAGAGCCGATAGGCTTCCGGATCCGTCTCTACCCGTCGGGGCCGCACGAGTTGGCTCTGAAAGTGACGGATGCGTTCAAGCGTTGCATCCAACTCGGCGTCGGTCGTGATCGGGTTTTGGCCGTTGTTCATAAGAAAGGCTCCACGATTTCTACGATCCCGCGTTTCCCACCGCCGCTGGCGGCCGCAAGGCCCCGAGCGGCGGCCGCCGCATGCGTGACGTCGTCGAGCCGGCGGCGCGTCGCCAGCCGCCCAGGAAAGCCGCGGCGGCCAGGCCGGTCGCCAAGAGGGAGAACGTTGCGGGTTCCGGCACGGCGGCGGTAGAGATCGTGCCGTCGTCGAACTGCAGGAACTCGGCGTCGAAGATCGTCTTCGTCAGCTCTGCCCGCGAGAGCACGAGCGAGGCCCCCGCGTTCGCGTAACTCACGAGCGCGTATTCGCCGAAGTCGCCCGCCAGCACGACGGTATCGATGCCCGCATCGCCGTACAGAGTGTCGCTCAGGCCGAGCGAGTGGATCGTGTCGTCCCCCTCGGCACCGTGGACGAGGTTGTTGTTCCCCGCCCGGCCGAAGATCGTGTCACTCGACGGCCCGCCCCAGATCGGCATGTCCACGATCTGGTTCGCCAGCGTGTTGCCCGAGCCCGACCAGGCGAACTGGAAGAACGTGTTGTCTGCGCTCTCGCGGAAGAGGTTGAAGTGCGCCACGTTCCCCGCACCGTACGCCGGCGCGAGGTGCAGCGTGGCGGCCAGGAAGCCGGTGCTCTTCGTCCAGCCCAGGGGCAGCACCGAGGCCGCGAACGAGGCCGGGATGTCGGCGTCATCCGCGACCGCGGTCGTGCCCATGATGTACTGGTTCCCCCACGCGTCGGTGATGAAGAAGCGCTCGATCGGCGCGCCCGCGGGATCGTCGCCCTGGCGGGCGAAGAAGGTCATGATCTGGTTCTTCTCGTTCGAGCTGTACTTCACGGTGCCCGCCTGCGGCGTGACGGTGAACGCAGCCTGCTCGTAGGGATTCGAGCCCGACGTGAACGGCCACATCGCGCTCTGCGTCTGCGCGATGAGCTTCCACGTGTAGCCGGAGGGGTCGGTGTACCTCGTCACCTCGGGAGCCGGCAGCCCGGGACTGCTGAGGGTCGTCTCGGCGTTGAACTCGGGATTCCGCGGCGTGTTCTTCAGGAATCCCGGCGGTGGCGTGTAGGCATCCCACTCCGCCTGCGTGTCGATCGGATTCTCACCGGAGTCGAGATACACCTTCGTGTAGCCCTGGTAGCTCGGTCCGACCGAGGAGATGTCGGCAATCTCGTAGGCAGCCCGCGCCGACCCGCCGAGCGCGAGTGCGGCGAGAAGCGCGAGCCGCCGGCAGCCCGTCCGCCCGGCCGTTCGATTCTCGACGTTCGCCATCTGCGCACCGTTCCCGATCGAGGATTAGCGGACGACCGCGTGGCACCGGACCACGCGGCTCGCCGGACCGGAGTCTACCCACGGATACTTCCCGACGCGTGGCCACCCTGTCGACCGGGCGAAGCGCCGCGGTTTTCGTCGTTCCCGGCTTGGTGACCTGCCAAGCCGAGAACGGCCCGCGTCGCATCGAGGATGACTCTAGAACTTCAGGATGGCGTCGCAGCCGACGTAAAATTGCCCGAGCCTCGAACCAGACTCGCCGACGCCCTGGCCCAATCCACCGCCGAAGGGGCGATTCGTCACGCCAGCATTCGGCGTAAACCAGTCGTAGCGGCATTCCGGGCGAATCACCCAGCGGGTGTTCGGCTTGTAATTGAGCCCAAACGTCAGGTCCCAAAAGTTGCCGGCAAATCCGGCGGCGTAGTAGCCCGGGTTGCTCGCCTGGGCGACGTTGCGATACGGGAGCACGAACAGATAGCCGTTGTTGTCGCGAAAATATTCGAGCCTGGCCCCACAGGTCCAGCGCTCATCGAGTTTCCAAAACACCCATTGGGCGAAGGAATACCACTGTGCCAGCCCGGGCTGTTGCCCCGAGTTGCCGGGCATCAGGCCGGAATTGAATTGCCAAGCGGCGTCGGCCTGGGCGACGTACTCGAGCCTATCGGTGAGTTTGTTGGTGTAGACGGTGCTCACGAGCGTGCGATTGCCAACGAGGGACCCGGCGGATGGAAGTGGCCCAAGTGGCGAGAGTTCATTGCCTGTCGTCGTGATCATCGCCAAGGACTGGCGATGATCGGCGCTTTTGATGACGGCACCGCCGATGAACGCCGCCGTGCTTCCGGCCCCCGGATAGGAGCTGTTGGTGATCGCCCATGGACCGGTCATCGGCATCGGATCGGAGAAGTTATTCCACCCGTTGTGGATGCCTGCGTGAAAGGTGAGGCCATCATCCGGCGTCCATGACCCGAACATGCCGGTGAAGGTGAACGGCTGGTACATCATCGAATAGACGTGGGTGTAGAAGAAATTGCTGGGTGCCGCGACTGTTTCGTAGCCGGTAATCGAGTAGCAATGCCCGAGGCGGAGATTCAGGTCGCCATACGCCACGTCGGCATAGAGTTGCGGCATAGCCACCCCGTAATCCTTGCTGAACGCCCACAGCGCGACATTCTCGATCGCGTACCTCGGATAGAGATAGGCATCGAGCCCACGGGCAGTTGTGAAGATGAAATCGGTGCCGAGCAAGAGATCGATGCGACCCCCGAAAGCCCAGCCTTCACCGTCGGTCTCGGCCTTTCGCTCGTTGGCGAGATAGACCTGATTGACCTGCCCCTGCCAGGCCCGGTCAGCCATCACCACCGGGCCGTTGAAGGGACTGCCCCAATTGTTGGCCCCGATGCCGGCGTCGATCCAACCGAACGAGGTGAACGGGCGACGCTCGGTGGAGTCGCACTGCGGATCAGCCGCTCGGCCCCACGCTCGCGAAAGAACACACCCGGCCAAAACGGCATGGAAAACAGCACGGAGGATTCTTTCACTCCAAGCTGTCGCCATGACGGATTCCAACTGATTTCGTGCGGTCGGTGTCGACGAGGCCGAGCCAGCCGCCTTTCACATCGGCGTGCAAACCAGAGCACGGGATGACAGTCCGATTGCCTGCCACAGATAACGCGTCCCCTTTGCGTGAAGCAGTCTGCGCCTCCGCCTCAAGCCTCGCCCCGCAGCCCGGATTGCCTGGCTTGCCAGGATATTCCGTGGGATTTTCGGGCCGAATGCGGATTCTGGTGCCCGGCGATGCAAGATTCACACACCGGAGGCCGGCAGCCCCGAACTGGACGTGCCTCTCGTGCAGATGAATGCCTTGCTGGGCTTCGTGGCGACCGCGGTGACGCAGACCTTTCTGTCGTTCGGCTTGGATCGCCAGGCAGAGTCACGACTGCTGCTTCCGTTCGGCAAACTGCTCTGGATCCAGAACGACCTCATCACGCGGCACTATCAGCTGGTGGCCTCGGGAGGCCGCTGATGAAGACATTTCTGGGCCGGATGAAGGCCGAGGGCGCATGCCCTCCTCGAAAGCCGATGCCCGCGATTCTCTGGTCGTGGCTTGGCTCTCTGGTCGGTATCTACGCAATCGGGTCTTGCACACCCTTGATTGCCGGCGCGTTTGGCTTGGACGGGTTTTACCTGCTCGGCTCCTTTGGAGCGGCAGCGGTTCTGGTCTACGGCGCCCCCATGGCGAGGTGTTCGCAGCCCTGGAATCTCGTCGTCGGCAATCTCGCATCCGCACTCGTGGGCGTCACGGTGGCGGCAAACATCTCGTCGCCGGGCAGTGCCGCCCCACAAGGCGCCGGGCGAGATCACCGTCCAGTGCATCGAGGGGCGAGTCGTGTTCACGTGCCACGGAAAGTCACCTGAACTATTGCCGGGAGACTTGTTGTATTGGCGTCTTCGTTGCCGCTTCATGCTTCGGCTCTCCATCGCTTCGGTCTCGAACAAAGGGACGCGATGCTACCATGGGGGACGCTGGGCGAAGGACTCTCGCGACGTACGTCGAAGCGGGAGACTATCGCGAAATCGAAGACGGGAGTAACCCATGAGATTGCACGTCGCAGCAGCACTCGCCCTCGGAACACTCGTCTTCTCCGGCCGGCCCGCGGCTGCCGCGGACGTCGAGGACGGATTCGTCGCGCTGTTCAACGGCCGGGATCTCACGGGCTGGGTGAAACGCGGCGGCTCGGCGGAGTATCGCGTGGAGGATGGCTGCATCGTCGGGAAGTGCGTGCCCCACACCCCGCACAACACGTTCCTCTGCACGGAACGGGAGTTCGGAAATTTCATCCTCCGGCTGCAGTGCCGGTTTCTCGAGCCGGGCAACTCCGGGATCCAGTTTCGCTCGGCCGCCAGGCCGGAGGAGGATCGAGAGCGCGTCTACGGCTACCAATGCGAGCTGACTCCCGACGGCGGCTCCACCGGCCGGATCTACGACGAGGGACGTCGTGGCCACGCATTCGGCATCGTCTGGCTCGACGCGTTCACCCCGCCCGCGCGGCTCGAGGCCGCTCGGGCCGGCTGCAGGCCGGGCGAGTGGAACGACGTCGAAATCCAGTGCGTCGGGCCGTCGATCAAGACCTGGATCAACGGCCGGCCGGTCGTCGACATGTTCGACAGTTTCGCGCTCAAGGGATTCGTGGGGCTACAGATCCACTCGGGCACCGCCGGCTCCGTCGCCTGGAGAAACATACGCATCCAGGATCTGGGCGAGAGCCGCTGGGAGCCGTTCTTCAGGAAGGGCGACGACGGGAAATTCAGGCTCGTGGACGCGAAGTTCGTGCTCCCCGAGGAGTGGTCGTTCACACACGACGGCGTGCTGCACGGCGTCCACAAGAAGGACCAGCCCAACGACGGGCTCGTCATTTCCACGAAAAACTACGCCGACTTCATCGCCCGCGTGACCTACCGCATGCGTGGTGGAAACAGCGCGCTCTACTTCCGCGCGGAGGAGACGGCCGCGCCGTGGGTGCTCCGCGGATTCCAGAACGAGATCGCCAACAGCGGCAGGGACTCAGCCCTCTGGCACACCGGCGGGATCATCGACGGCCGCACGATTCCCGGGCGGGGCTGGGTCGTCACGAACGACGAGGTCGTCGAGAAGGTCCGCAACAAGGACGACGCGTGGAACACGACCTGCACGGCCGCCTGTGGCGACAGGCTCGTGCAGACGCTCAACGGCTTCTGCACGTCGGACCTCGTCGATCCGAAGTGCGAGAAGGCGGGGAGTCTCGGCCTGCAGATGCACGGCGGGGCCGACTGCGAGATGTTTTTCAAGGACTTCGAGGTCCTGCCCATCACGGCCGAGATGCGCGCGCTCATCGAGCGGCAGTGAGACCGCCGAGCTGCGGCATCATCCCGCCCGCGGTCTAGGAGAGGGCCCAGCCCGGCGAGAGCCATCAAAAACGTCGCGGCTGCATAGAGTCCGCATGGAAACTCTCGTTTTCATCGCTCGTCACCCGTCCTTGTGGTCATAACCGACGTGCGAATCACGGAGGGACCTGTCTTGCCCAAATGTGGTGGCTGGCACCTTTTTCTTCCCTTTACCCGGCGGGAGCTGTAGCGTTTCACCAGAGGCGTTCCCGCCCGAAACAGCGGAGAACAGGTCCGTTGGCAGAAAGCCGGCCCCGCACCCCGGCTACGACCATGCTCAATCGCAGTGCCGTCGTCATCGGCCACGAGGCGGCCTTTTACGGCTGGCTCAAAACGTGCGGCATCGACGACGAGGCGATCCGCGAGCGGAAGGAGGTCGCCGACCGGGCGGTGTATCTCATCCCGGCGTGCCACTATCCCGAGGAGATCGACGAGGTCGTCGAGGACATCTTCGAGGAGATCTTCCGCCGGGAACTCGGCCGCTGGCAGCCCGACGAGAAGGCCTGGCCCGACACGGCGGATTTCGACCTCTTTACCCGCTGGTTCACGGTCGAAGGCCATTCGATCGTCGAAGATGCGGGCCGGGGCAGCATCGAGAGCGAGGCGCCGTAGACGGGCACATTCCGGCTCCGCCTGCGCTATACTCGTGCCCAGCGGCGGCGCCGCCCCATCCTCTCCCCCCCCTTCCCTCGGAAACACGCTCCATGAATCGCCCCGTCGCAATCTGCACCATGCTGCTCGGCGTCCTCCTGCTCGCTGCGGCAACGCGGCTCCGCGCTGAGGAGCCGGCTGACCTCGCGCGGTGGCAGGAAGACTTCGCCGATGAGGCGGCCTTCCTGCGCACCTGGACGTCATACGGCTGGCTGGAGGATGGTAAGACGGTGCGTGGCCCGGAGCACATGGCCCGCTGGTGGCAGATCCACGACGG
>JBJSZP010000064.1:0-4282 GCA_046090365.1 Planctomycetia bacterium | reverse complement strand
TTTTCTGGCCCTTTCGACGTGACCCCGAAAGTGATCCGGGTCATCCACAGGAGAGATCGTTTTTATGGGCAAGAAGCTTTACGTCGGCAACCTCGCATACAGCGTCACGAGCGAGGCGCTCGAGCAGATGTTTCTCGAGTTTGGCACCGTGGTGAGCGCGCAGGTGATCCAGGACCGTGACACGGGCCGGAGCAAGGGCTTCGGCTTCGTCGAGATGCAGACCGACGACGCCGCGCAGCGGGCGATCAGCGGGATGCACGAAAAGGACATGGGCGGCCGGTCGCTGACCGTCAACGAGGCCAAGCCCCGTGAAGGCGGCGGCGGTGGTCGCGGTGGCTTCGGCGGCGGCGGTGGACGCCGCTACTAAGCCGCAGCGACGCGTCGCTCCGATGCCCACGAGCCACGTTCCCCGAGCGGATGCTCCCCGATCCCCGGCAGGCGCCGGCGACTTCGCGTCGCTCGGCCTGTCGGCGGCGGTGCTCGGGGCCGTCGAACGGCTCGGGTTTGCCGGGATGTCGCCGATCCAGGCGGCGGCCATCCCGCTGATCCTCGCGGGGCACGACGTCGTCGGCCAGTCGGAGACCGGCTCGGGCAAGACCGCGGCGTTTTGCATTCCCGCGATCGAGCGGGTCGCTGTGGCCGAGCCCACCACGCAGGTGCTCGTGCTCGCCCCGACCCGCGAACTGGCCACGCAGATCACCGACGAGGTCCGCAAGCTCGCCGCCCTCACCAAGGGGCTGCGGGCCGTGGCGGTCTACGGGGGCGCGGCCTACGAGCGGCAGTTTGCCGAGCTCGAGCGGGGCGCGCACGTGGTGGTGGGCACGCCGGGCCGGCTGACGGACCACCTCGCCCGCGGCACGCTCGACCTGTCGGCGGTCAGGATCCTTGTCCTCGACGAGGCCGACCGGATGCTCGACATGGGCTTCCGCGACGACGTGGAAAAACTGCTCGCCGCCGCCCCGGCCGCTCGGCAGACGGTGTTTTTCTCGGCGACGATGTCGCCGGCCGTCGAGTCGCTCGTGCGCCGGCATTCCCGCGAGCCGCGGAGCGTGACCATCGCGAAGACGACCGTCGCCGGCCAGGCCCCGGTCGAGCAGGTGTGCTACGAGGTGCGGCACCACGAGAAGTTCTCTGCGCTCGCTCGGCTGATCGACTACCACGACGTGCGCAGCGGCCTGATCTTCTGCAACACGCAGCGGATGGTCGAGGAACTGGCCGACGCCCTCGCGGCCCGGGGCTGCTCCGCGGAGCGGCTCCACGGCGGGATGGCGCAGGCCCAGCGCACCCGCGTGATGGACAACTTCAAGAAGGCGGCCTTCCGCTTCCTCGTAGCCACCGACATCGCCGGCCGCGGGATCGACGTGAACGACCTCGAGCTGGTGGTGAACTACGACCTCCCGTCGGATGCCGAAGAATACGTGCATCGCATCGGCCGCACGGGCCGGGCCGGCCGGGGCGGCACGGCGGTCACGCTCGTGTCGGGCGGCGGCATCTACAAGCTCCGCGCCATCGAGCGATTCACGAAGACGCCCATCCGGCGCGAGCGGCTCCCGACCGCCGAGGCGGTGGCGGCCCGTCGCGCCGACGCCCTCGCGGCCTCCCTGCAACGTACGCTCGCCGCCGGGCCTTTCCCGGCCGAGGCCCGGCTCGTGGACCGCCTCCTCGCCGAGGGGCACGCGGCCCGCGACGTGGCGGCGGCGATCCTCCATCACTTCGCGCCGGCTCCTGCCGACGGCAACGCGCGCGAAGCACGGGATGAATCCGCCGCCCCAGCGCGAGATAAGCAGCATCGCCATCCCCGCCACCCGCCTCGGAAGCGGCCCGACCGCGGCCATCATGGCCATGGAGAAGGCCGCGCCGCGCATCGTCGGAAAATCAGTCCCAAGGCGCGGAAAAACAGGCCCGGAAAGTGACGGACCGCGCGGCGGCCGGAGCACGCGCGGAGAGCGTCAGCCGCCAGGGCGGATGTAGATCTTTCCTTTGCTCGTGGACTTCAGGAGTTCCGGCAGCCGCGTGGCGATGTCGGCGAGCGGGACGTGTGCTTGGGCATGCGACTGCAAATCGGAGGTGAGCAGCCGCCGGGCGCTCTGCAGAAACCGCGAGATCCGCAGGAGGCCGAGCGGACTGCGGTCCTGGAATTCGCGCGACACCCAGTAGCCGGTGACGGTCTGTCCGCGAAAGATCAGGTCGCCTGGATTGACGGTCGATTCACTGCCGGAAAGCACGCCGTAGACCGCGATCGTGCTGCCCGCAGGCATGCACGCCGCGAGGGTGCCGGTCATGCTCCCGGCCACGGCGTCGGCGGCCCACGTGGCCTGGAGATCCCGGGCCAGGGCGGTGAGCGACTCCGCAAAGTCGGCCCGGCTGCTATCGAGCACGTGCATCGCCCCGGCCGCTTTCAGCTCGGCCACGAGCGGCTCGCGGTGCACGATGTTGATGAGCGGAAAGCGATGCCGCTGGCTCAGCCGGATCAGCATCCGGCCCAGCTGCGATGCCCCGGCCGTGTGGATCATCGCCCGATGACGGCCCTTGATCACCGGCCGGGCGAGGCCCAGGGCCGTCAGCGGATTCACGAAGGCCGACGCGGCCGATTCGTCGCTCACGTCGGCGGGCATCCGCAGGGCCTCCACGGCCTTGAGCACGACGTACTCGGCCCAGAAGCCTTGGCCCGACTGCACGGCCCCGGCCACGCGGCTGCCGACGAGCCGATTGGCGAGCCAGCCGCCGCCCGACGCGACGACGGTGCCGCACCCCTCGAAGCCCGGAACAATCGGCAGCCTCGGCGGGGCACTGTATTTGCCGGAGCAGTAGAGGACGTCGGACGGGTTCACCGGCGAGCAGATCACCTTCACCAGGATCTCGCCGCGACGGGGCGTCGGGACGGGCAGATCGACGACACGGATGCCCGCGGGGCCCGAAAACGTCTCCAGCAGGGCAGCTCGCATCGTCATGGCTCGAACCCTCCGCGGAAGTGAACACGATCACACTGCAGAAGCATATCATTCCCGCACCCGCCGACCGCCATGCGTATCATGCGTCGAAGGATGAATCATGAGCGATGACAGCCCCGTGCCCGTCCCGTCGGTTGCCGACCTCGAACGGCAGCATGGGATCCCGGCCGACACCTACTGCGGTCTCTCGCCCGAAGACATGAGTCGGGCGATCGTGGCCTACCACTCAGGTCCCCGGGAGCCCGGCACGCCGGTCGGGTATTGGCCCGTGGGCTCTGAGGAGATGCGGCTCGGCTGGCTGCGGGCGGAATTCGGCCCCGCCGCCGACGTCGCGCGTATCCGCCTCCAGGAACAGTTTTTCGGCAGCCGCGTGAGCCGCGCCCTGAAGCTCGACTGGATGCTGCCCAACGACGAGTTCGACCGGCAGGTGATGGAGGGGCTCCAGCGGCACTTTCCCGAACTCACGGAGGCCGCGCGGCGCGTGATCGCCGGCAACTATTCATACAGCCACGCGAAGTGAAGCGAAGGCCGCTTCCTTGCGTCGGGATGACGCATGGAGTGCCGTCACGTGCAGGCCACGCGGGCTACTTGAGCGCCGGCAGTCCCGCACGGCCCCGATAGGCGTTGAGCGCCGTCCACGCGGCCGGGCACTTCTTGAAGAGCCTCACGAGCTGGGTTCCCGTGACGCCGAGCGTTTCGGCGACGGGAGCGATCTCGAACCGCGTTGCCTGGAGGTGGTCGAGGGCTTCCGCGACGAGGGCCGGATAGTCTTCGTGGCCGGCCGCGATCACGAGCTGCCGGCCGCGAACGCGCTTCCGCCACACGTGGGATGCCTCGTCGCCTGCCGGCCCGCGGTGTTCGAGGGCGAGCTTGAGCCGGAGCCGCGCGAGGGCGACGCGGCGATTTTCCGCCTGGCTGCGGCGCTCCGAGCCTTCGGCCGAGATGCCCGTGGGCGTATGGACGAGAACGACCGCGGTCTCCGTCTTGTTGCGGTGCTGGCCGCCGGGGCCGGAGCGCCTCGTCCGGGTCTCGCGGCAGGCCTCGAGAAGGTGAGCGGGAGAGATCGCTGCCGGATGCATGGATCGCACAACCTGTCGAGCAGCCGGCGAGCCCGGCCGTGTTCAGCGTCGTCCGGCCTCGTGGCGGGCGGCGACGGCCGTCAGCATCCGCTCGAGGGCCGCGACGACCTTTTCTTCGGCCGTCGCCTCGAGATAGCTCGACCGCGCCCGCCAGGTCTCGTAGCCGCCGTGGGCATGGTCCGGCTCGCGGGGGAGGTAGCCGTTGTAGCCGTTGGCCAGCGACACCGTGAAGTGCTGCGCGAACGGCGCGAC
>JBJSZP010000063.1:0-9486 GCA_046090365.1 Planctomycetia bacterium | reverse complement strand
CACGGGGAGCCCGAAGCCTCCTCAACTGGAAAGGGGGAGGCGAGGGGTTGCCCCTACCATTGAGCCGGCGTGAGTCACCAGCGGAGCCATGGATGGCGCAGCGCCTGTGACTCCGAGCGAACGAAGCCCACGGATGGGCGCAGTGAGCGTCCGGCGAGATGGTGGGGGCAATCCCGAGCCGGTGCAGCGGAGTCATGGAAGGTAAGCGAGACGCCCGTCCCACGTCACTGCGGGGCGAGCGAGCGGCCGCGCCAGGTGGTGTTGAGGCCGAGGGCCTTGCGCGCGAGCGCATACCACTGGATCGCGAGGAACACCGCGATCGCGACGGGCTGGGCACAGGCGCTCGTGAGGCTCTGCCGATACCGCACGGCTTCGACGAGCCGCGGCAGGAGGGCGAGGCCGCAGGCGAGCGCGGCCGCCGCGATGCTCCAGCCAGGCCACGCCTCCCAGCCGGTCGCCAGGCCCGCGGCCGCGAGCACGAAGGGGAGGATCTGGCCGGCGCCGAGGAGGAACGTGAACGGGAGGATTGTGGCCGGGGCGCCGATGCCCTCGGTGGCGTTCTTGGCGAGGCCGCGCCACACGTCGAGGCTGCGGGAATACATCCGGCACGAGGCGATGTCGGAGGCGTCGAAGATGTCGGTGGCGAGTCCGGCACGGCGATACGCGCGGGGGAGCATGATCCCGTCGTGGAGCGAGGCCCTGATCGCGGCATGGCCCCCTGCCCGCTCGTAGTCGGCCCGGCGGGTCACGAACCACTGGCCGCAGCCGGCGGCGAGGCCCGGGGAGCGATCCTGCCGGCTGCGGGCGAGCGGCAGGAAGCCCAGAAGCACGAAGTGGATGAGCGGCAGGAGGAGCCACTCCAGGAACGATCCCGTCACCTGCCGGGGAAATCCGCTGACGAGCGCCGCTCCGGAGGCGTCGAGGAAGGCCACCGAGCGGCGGATCGCGTCGGGAGAGGGCACGACATCGACGTCGAGAAACACCCACGTGTCGTGGGTCGCGGCCTGGGCGAGCTGCCAGCAGGCGTGCTGCTTGCCGCACCAGCCGGCGGGGAGCGGGCCGCCGCGCACGAGCCGCACACGGGCGTCGCGGGCCGCGAGCCGCTCCACGATGTCGGCCGTGCCGTCGGTCGAGTCGTCGTCGAGGATCACGAGCTCGAGGTCGACGCCGTTGCTCGCGAGCACGTCGCGGACCAGCCGCTCGATCACGCCCGCCTCGTTGCGGGCCGGCACGAGCACGGACACGCGCGGCCGAGGGCCTGCGCCGGGCGGCTCGGGCGCGCGGCGAAATCCGCGCATGTTCGCGAGCGACAGCGCCGCCGGCAGGGCCGCGCAGGCGAGCGCCACGAGGGCCAGGATGCCGAGGACGAGCGGGCTCATGCCGGAGCCTCGCCGCCGTGCGAGGCGTCGAAGCGTTCGCCGCGCAGCCACGCGCCGGTGCGGCGCACGAGGTCGTACACGCCGCCCACGCCCGCGCGTCCGGCGAGCAGCGTGCGGAAGGCGCCGGGGTCGCGGCGCCGGGCCGCAGCAGCGAGCCGATCCTGCGTCGCTTCGAGGGCGGCGGCGAGCACCTCTTCCCACTCCTCGGCCGACCGGCCCGGCGCGTCGGCGATCGAGAGCGCCGGCCCGAACGCTGCGAGCGCCTCCGGAAACCGCTCCGTCCAGAAGGGATACTCCACCGCCAGCGGCACCACGAATCCGCCGGATCGCCCTTCGAGCGCGTGGGCCACGCCGGGGCGGATCGTCACGGGGCGTTCACGGGGATCGACGAATTCTCCTTGGGCGGTGATCCAGAAGATCACGTCGGGCCGCCGCTCGGCCGCCTTCGCCATGCGCAGAAAACGGGCCGATCCCCGCCATGTGCCCGGATCGATGCCGATGAACCCGATCCGCTCCATGAATCGATACTTGCCCAGGGCCGTGGCGTCGATCGGCCCGTAGACCATGCGCCGCGGGTAGAGGAGCTCGCCGATCGTGAGGAACACGAGCGGATCCCACCAGCTCGGATGGTTCGAGTAGAAGATCACGGGCTCCGTGCCGAGATCCGGATGGTCCGGCGTCTCCCGCAGGAGCCGCACGGCATGAAAATGCCGGCGCAGGTAGCGCCGCACGTAGAACATGAACCAGCCGTGAAGCCCATGCGAAAACGGCGGCAGGTCACGCTCGTGCACGGCGGCCGTCCCCGGAGCGTTCACACGGCGCACGGAACGCGCCGCTCCCCCGCGAGATCCACGAGCTTGTCCTGGTCGACGCAGTCGGCGGCGATCCAGCCCGACATGAGCACCATCGGCATGCCGGGGCCGGGGTGGGCCGAGCCGCCCGCCAGATACAGCCCCTCGACGTCGGGCGAGCAGTTGGCCGGCTTGAACGCACCGAGGAACCGTCCGTGGCTCGCCAGGCCGTAGATGGCGCCGTCGAGCACGTGGTAGCGGTCGTTGATGTCCTGCGGCGTGAGGGCCCGCTCGAACACAATGTGGTCCTCGAGGTTCTTGAGGCCGGCCGTCTGCTCGAGTTTCTCGATGATCCGGCGGCGGTACGGGCCGATCATCTTCGACCAGTCGTGGTGCGGCCGCAGGTAGGGCGTGTGCACGAGCACGTACAGCGCCTCGCCGCCCGGCGGCGCCACCTCGGGCTCGGTGACCGCCGGGGCGCAGACGTAGCAGGTGGGATCGGGGGCGGGTTCGCCGCGGCGGTAGATCGCCTCGAACTCCTCGTGCGGATCCTCCGAGAACACGAAGTTGTGGTGGATCAGCTGCTCGTAGCGCCGGTCGAGGCCCAGGTAGAGCACCACGCCCGAGCAGGCCGGCTCGTAGCCCCGCCGCCGCAGGAACCGCTCGCGGGCCGGCCCGTCGACGAGCTCGCGGTGGGTGCGGACGCTGTCGGAGTTGCTCACGACGACGCCCGCGGGGATGACTTCGCCCTGCGCGGTCTCGACGCCGCGGACACGGCCGCGGTCGACGACGATCCGCCGGATCGGCGTCCGTGTGCGGATCTCGACGCCGAGATCGACGGCCAGGCTCGCGAGCGCCCGCGGCACCGCGCCGGTGCCGCCGCGCGGATACCAGACGCCGTCGTGCGACTGCATGTGGGCGATCCCGCAGAGCACCGCCGGCGACGCGTCGGGCGCGCTGCCGACGTATTGCGTGAAGTGATCGAGCATCTGGGCCGCCCGGGCGTCGGGCACGAAGGCCCGCACGGTGCCGGCCACGCTGTGGCCGGGCCGCATGCCCATCACTTCCTTGAACACCGAGAGGGTCATGCTTCGCCGGGGGTCGAACATGTCCTTCATCCCGCCGACGCTCCGCCAGAAGAAGAACTCGTTGGACAGCCGGTGGAGCCGCTCGGCCAGCTCCATGAATCGGGCGTAGCCCGCGCCCGAGCCGCTGCCGGGCGCGTAGCCGTCGAGGATTCGCCGCATCTCGGCGACGTCGGCCACGAGGTCGAGCGTGGTGCCGTCGGTGAAGAAGCTCCGCCACTGCGGGTCGAGCGGCACGAGGTCGAGCGCCGTGTCGAGATCCCGGCCCGCCTCGGCGAAGATCCGCTTGAGCACGCCGGGGATCGTGAGGATCGTCGGCCCCATGTCGAACCGGAAGCCCTGCTCGGCGAGGACGGCCGCCTTGCCGCCGACCCACGCGTTGCGTTCGCAGAGCGTGACGGCGTAGCCGCGGGCCGCGAGCGTGCAGGCCGCCGCGAGCCCGCCGAGGCCGGCCCCGACGACGACCACCCGATCCCGGTCTCGTGCCTCGTCTGTCCGTGCTCTCGTCATGTCTGCCTTCCTCGGCTGCGGCGGCGTGCGGGTGCGTGTGATGGCTAGATGGCGGCGGCGGTCTTTTGGGAGTGCGACACCTCGCGCGGGCTCCTGGCCTGCCCGCCAGACGGCACGCCCAGGTCGTCGAGCAGGAGGTCCGTCGTGATCCGGGCCGACGAGTAGATCACCGGCAGGCCGCTCCCGGGGTGCGTGCCGCCCCCCACGAGGTACACGCCGTCGAGATCCTCGAAGCGGTTGTGCGGCCGCATGTGGAGCATCTGGCCCAGGTCGTGCGACAGGTTGAACGTGGCCCCGCGGTAGATCTCGTAGTCGTCCTGCCACTGGTCGGGCGTGACCATCTTTTCGAGCCGGATCCGGTCGCGCACACCGTGGATTCCGAGCCGCTCGAGCTGATCGAGCGCCACCTCGCGGTAGCCCGCGGCCTCGCGGCGCCAGTCGACGTTGGGGTGGCGATGCGTGACCGGGATCAGGAGATACAGCGTGCTCGAGCCGGGCGGGGCGAGCGTCGGGTCGGTGATGCTGGCATTCTGCACGTACATCGAGGGATCGCGGCCGAGCATGTGACGCGTCTCGATGTCGGCCAGATTCTCACGGTAGTTTTCCGAGAGGTAGATCGTGTGGTGCGAGACGTCGTCGTAGCGTCCCTCGATGCCGAGATAGAGCATGAACGTGGAGCACGAGAACCGCTTGCCGGCGATCTTGCGGTCACTCCACCGGCGCCGCAGGCGGTCGGGCACCAGCCGCGTCATGCTGCGGGCGAAATCGGCGTTGAGCACCGTCGCATCGGCCGGGTAGACGCCGCGGGCCGTGCGCGCGGCCGTCACCCGGCGGCCGGCATAGTCGAACGCCTCGACCGGTTCGCCGTAGCGGATCTCGACCCCCATCTCCTCGGCGATGCGGGCCATCGCCGCCGACACGGCGCCGCAGCCGCCGATCGGATGGTAGACGCCGTGCTCGTATTCGAGGAACGAAAGGATCGAGAACAGGCTCGGGCAGCGGAACGGCGACATGCCCAGATACTTCGACTGGAACGTGAACGCCAGGCGGATCCGCTCGTCGGAGAAGAACGTGCCCAGTTCCGCGTCGAGGCTCTTCCAGGGCTTGAGGATCGGCATCAGCTTGAGCAGGTCGGGCGAGGCCAGGTCGACCCAGCTCTCGAACGGCTGCTCGAGGAACGGGGCGAACCGCTCGAACTTCTCGCGGGTGGCCGTCATGAACCGGGTGAACGAGCCGGCGTCGGCCGGCGACAGCCGCGACACCTCCGCCTCCATCCGGGCGATGTCGGGGGTGGCTAGGAGTTCCCCGCCGGCACCGAACACGAGGCGGTATTGCGGGTCGAGCCGCACCATCTCGACCTCCTCGCGGAGGTCGTAGCCGCAGGCGGAGAAGATCTCCTCCAGCATCCGCGGGTAGAGGAAGAACGTGGGGCCGAGGTCGAACTTGAAGCCCTCGGGCGTGGTGATCGTGCTCGTGCGGCCGCCCGGCACCGTCAGCCGCTCGAGCACCCGCACCCGCAGGCCGGCGCGGGCAAGAAGCATGGCGGAGGCCAGACCACCTGGCCCGGCACCGATGATGTTGACCGTACGCGTCATCCGCACCCTTCCACGGCCGGATGCCGACGGCCACTGCCGCCGCCGTCACCGAGACTGTCGAAACTGCCGTACTATAGGGGTCGGCGCGAGGCGGTCAACGGCCCGGCTGCCGCGAAGCGGCTCAATAGTACGGATAGTACGCGGCGCGGACGGGCCGATAGGCACCGAACAGGCCCCGTCGGTAGAGCGGCACGGCCACGGCGGCCGGAGCGTAGTACGTGGTGACCGGGGCGGCGACGACCGGGGCCGCCACGACGGCGGGAGCAGCCGCGACGACAGGGGCCGCCGGCGCGTAGAACGCGGTGGTGGCTACGGGCGCGGCGTAGGTGGGCGCCACGTACGTTGGTGCGTAATAGCTCGTGACGGCGACGGCGGGCTCGGCCACCGTCTCGACCACCGGCGGGCTGAACGCGGTGACGGCGGCGTAGTTGCCCGCCGGCGTGTAGTTGGCCACGTAGGGGCCGGCGGCCGGCGCGAACATCGGCACCATCGGACGATACACGACGACCTGGGCCGATGCGTCCGTCGCCACGAGGGCCGCGGCGGCGATGGCGAGAGCGACGAGAAGAGGGCGAAAGCACGACATGAGGCTGGCTCCGAGCGTTCGAGGATCTTGAACGACCTTGTTCAAACAACACCGCCACATCGAGAATACGTTCGCTGGTAAAAACCTGCAAACTGCCGTTAAAGTCCACCGCCAGCGGGTTGAACACAGGCAGGCTACGGTGGCTGCGCAGCCGAAAAACGGCGGTGCAACGCCTGTCGTGGCCGACACGGCGACCGCACCAGGAGAAGACACTTTGCTGGATGACCGAGCCCGTGGGTTCGTGCCGCTGACGCTCCTGCGGGCGCTGACCGTCGTCAATGACAACGTGCTGCGCTGGCTGGCGATCGGACTCGGCAAGCGGGCCGTCGGCGGTGGCGAGGTGGCGCTCGTGCTCACGTTGGGCACGGCCGGGTTCGTGCTGCCGTTCGTGCTGCTCGCGTGGCTCGCGGGATGGCTGGCCGACCGGTATCCCAAGCGGTCGGTGATCGTGTGGTGCAAGGCGGCCGAGATCCTCATCGTCGCCGCGGCCGCCGGCGCCGTGGCGTGGGGCGTGCGGTCGGGCGGCGTGTACCTCGGGCTGCCGGCCGGGCTCTGGGCGCTCCTCGCGACCGTGGCCGTGATCGGCTGCCAGGCGGCGCTCCTCGCGCCGAGCGTGATCGGCACGATCCCCGAGTCGGTGCCCCCCGCGCGCCTCTCGCAGGCCAACGGGATCTTTGCGCTCGTGACGCTTGCGGCCACGCTCGTCGGCATGGCCGGGGGCAACTGGCTCGCCGACGGCACCGCCGTGCCGCAGCCCGGTGAGGTTCACTCCGCCCCGCAGTGGACGCACGCCATCGTGCCGGGAGTCGTGCTCGTGGGGCTGGCCGTGGCCGGCTGGCTCGCCGCGCTCGGGCTTGCCCGCCGTCCCGCGGCTGATCCGGCGGCGCCCGCCCCGTGGAACGCCCTCACGCGCACCTGGCGCGACCTTGCGGAGCTGGCCGGCAGCCGGGAGCTCGCCGCCGCCGCGGCGGGCATCGTGTTTTTCTGGTCGCTGGGCGCGGTGGCGCAGCTCAACGTGGATCAATACGCCACCGAGGCCGGAGCCACGTCGCAGGGAGAGATCGTGCCCCTGCTCGTGGCGCTCGTCGCCGGCATCGGCCTGGGCAGCGTGGCCGCGGGGAAGGTGTCGTCGCGGGGCGTCGAGCTCGGCCTCGTGCCGGCGGGCGCGGGCGTGATGGCGCTCGCCTCGGTCGCGCTCGCCTGCGGACCGTCCGTGCTGTTCGGAGACGGCGTGGACGCCGGCAGCTGGTGGTTTGCGGCGGCAGCGCTGTTCATGCTCGGGCTCGGCGCGGGCATCTTCGACGTGCCGCTCGAGGCCTTCTTCCAGGAGCGCAGCCCGGCCGCCCGCCGCGGCGCCCTGCTCGCCGCCCTCAATCTCCTCACGTTCGCCGGGATGTTCGCGGCGTCGCTGCTCTACGGGGCGCTGCGGGCCCCGGTCGGCGGTGCGGTATCCACCCCCCTGCTCTCCGCCCGCGGCATCTTCGGCCTGTTTGCAGCCTTGTCGCTCTTCGCCGCAGCGCTCGCGATCTACGCGGCTCCGCGCGGGTCGCTCAAGCTGCTCGTGTCGGCGATCGTGAACCTCTGCTACCGCTTTCGCATCCGCGACGAGGCGCTCGTACCGCTTTCCGGGCCGATCGTCGTCGCCGGCAACCATCTTTCCTGGCTCGACGGGTTTCTCCTGCCGCTGGCGGTGCCGCGGCCGCTGCGGATGGTCGTCTACGGGCCGAACATCCGCGGCAAATTCCTGCGGATGCTCGCCGACCAGTGGCGGTTCATCCTCTTCGACCCGCGGCCGAAGTCGATCGGCCACGCCCTCAAGACGATCCAGGCCGGCCTCGCCGACGGCGACGCGATCGGCATCTTCTGCGAGGGGGGCATCTCGCGCACGGGGCAGATCCTCGGCTTCAAGCGCGGTCTCGAGTGGCTGCTCGAGCGGGTCGAGGCCCCGATCATGCCGGTGCACATCGACGGGATGTGGGGCAGCCTGCTCTCGTTCTCCGAAGGTCGCTACTTCACGAAGCGGCCGCGCGGCTTCCGCCGTCCGCTCACGCTCCTGTTTGGAAAGCCACTCCCCGTAGGAACGCATCCGGACGAGGCCCGGCTCGCGCTTCAGGAACTCACCGCCTCGAGCGTGCGGACGCGGATGCTGGCCACGCGGCGCAATCCACCCCGCGGGGTGTCGCCTGGCGATTGGGCGGCCCACGCCGCCACGGCGGAGGCCTTCGACGGCGCCTGCCTCGTACGCCGCGACGATCGGCTGCTCACGTCGCTCGCCGCCGGCGACCCGCTCTTCGACTCCCTCGGCACGCACGCCCGGCCGCTGCTCGGCATCGATGCCCGCACGCACGTTGGCTATGAGACGCCCGGCGATCTGGCGGCCGCCCTCCGCGCCGCGCGGGCGACGATCTGGCTGGCCCGCATCGAGCAGGTGGAAGCCCTCGCATCGGCCCCGCAGGGATGCTCCGACCTGGCGCAGCATCTGGCCGTGGTCGTGATGCCGATCGCGCGGTCCGGCGATGTGCCCCGTGCCCGGGCGGCCAGCGAGCGGTTCAAGGCCGCCTTCGGCATCGAGCCCGTGGTGGCCTACGCGCCGCCGGAGGCCGGCGGCCTCGTGGCGATGAACACACCGCCGGCCAGGATCGACTGGACGCACGAGACGCTCTGCAAGACCGACACGGTGGGCCGCGTCCTCAACGGCGTCGTCGTGTGGCCGCACGCCGCCGACCGCCGCCGCCTCGACAGGCCACCGCTGCCCGACGATCCGACGGCGGCCAACCCATCGGCCACGCTCGCGATCGGCGCTACGTTCGCGGGCGGCGGCGACACCCCGCGGGCGGTGCTGCTGGCGGAAGCGTTCGACGTGGACGCCGACGGTTTCCTCGTGCCGCGCGAGGCATGACCGCCCGCGTCGCCCGCGGCCGGCCGGCGTTTTCGCCCCAACCTTGGTCGCGGCCGTCGGCTTCGGTATTCTTCACGGCACGCGCACCCGTAGCTCAATTGGATAGAGCATCGGTCTACGGAACCGAAGGTTGAAGGTTCGAGCCCTTCCGGGTGTACTCGCTCAACGTAAGACAGGCTTCAGCCTGTCACTGCTTCTTGCTCGACTGGCCCGCACCGGCTCGGGGTTGCCCCCACCACCTCGCCGGACGCTCACTGCGGCCCTCCCGGCCTCGGCTCTCTGCGTGTCCGCTTCGCTTTCGCCATCCATGGCTTCGCTCGCTCCCACAGCCCGCTCGAGGGCATGGGCAGCCCCGAGCCTCCTCAACTGAAAAGGGGGAGGTGAGGGGTTGCCCCTACCATTGAGCCGGCGTATGTAGGCAAGCGCAGCCATGGATGGCGTAGCGCAGCCGGAGTCGAGCGAACGGAGGGCTGGAGGCCCGCAGTGAGCGTCCGGCGAGATGGTGGGGGCAACCCCGAGCCGGTGCAGCTGAGTTGAACAGAAACAGGCTGAAGCCTGTCCCACGTCGGGACCGGTGATCGCCCGGGGCGGCGAGGGTGCTACCATTGGGGGAACGAGGCTTCGCATGCGACTGGTCACCT
>JBJSZP010000062.1:0-14459 GCA_046090365.1 Planctomycetia bacterium | reverse complement strand
AGGGCCCGACGCCCGCCGCGGCGAGGCCACCGACAGCCTCGTGTGTCCCGGGGCGATCCTCTCCGGGGGCAGGGTGACGCGGTCGATCGTCGGCCCCGGCGTGCGGGTCAACAGTTTCGCCAGGATCGAGGAGAGCATCCTCTTCGAGGGCGTCGACGTCGGTCGCCATGCCCGCATCCGCCGGGCGATCATCGACAAGGGCGTGCACGTGCCCGCCGGCCTGTCGATCGGCTTCGATTCCGAAGAGGATGCCGCCCGGGGCTTGACGGTTTCGGCCCAGGGCGTGACCGTGGTGCCCAAGGGACATCGGTTCGAGCCCTGCCCCGCCGCCCTGGCCGCCTCCTGACGCCCGCCCTCCCGCCATGCCCAAGCGCAATCTCCTCCTCCTCTCGCTGATCACCGCGATCTCGCTCCTGGCGTGGCTCGCCCGCGACCACGCGCGCCAGGGACGGCAGGTCGGGGAGGTGGTCGCGGCGATCGAACGGGCCTATCTCGAGCCCGTCGATCCTGATGCCCTCGCTGCCGCGGCGCTCGACGGCGTGCTGGCGAAGCTCGACGAGCATTCCGCCCTCGTGGACGGGGCGGCCAGGCGCGAACTCGAGGCGACGCTCGACCAGGAATTCGCCGGCGTGGGGCTCGAGCTCGTGGCGTCGCCGGATGGAATCGTCGTGCATTCACCGGTAGCCGGCGGGCCGGCCTGGCGGGCGGGCGTGCGGGCGGGCGACGTGATCGTGGCGATCGACGGCGTCGATGCCCGGCGGCTGACGGTGCGCGATGCCGTCTCGATCCTGCGCGGCGATGCGGGCTCGGCCATCGCCATCGGCGTGCGGCGGCCCCCCGTCGCTGGCGGCATCGACGGCGCCGAGGCGGCCGCCGACGTCCGCACGCTCTCGCTCACGCGCGAACTCGTCCGCACCGACAGCGTGCTCGGCGACCGCCGCCGGCCCGACGGCACGTGGGAATGGCTCGTCGAGGGAGAGCCGGGGCTCGCGCTGGTGAGGATCACGAGCTTCGGCGACCGGACGGCGGCCGAGCTCGACGCGGCCCTGGACGCCATCGCCGCCATGCCGGGCCTCCGGGGGCTCGTGCTCGATCTCCGCGGCAATCCTGGAGGTCTGCTTACGGCGGCGGTCGACGTGTGCGACCGGTTCCTCGACGACGGCGTCATCGTGGCGACGCGGAGACGCGGCGCCGACGACGGCCTGATCGTCGAGCCGCGGCGGGCCACACCCGGCCGCGCGCTCGCCGGCGTGCCGATGGCGGTGCTCATCGACGGCCTCACGGCGAGTGCCGCGGAGATCGTCGCCGCCTGCCTCCAGGACCACGGCCGGGCCGTCGTCGTCGGCAGCCGCTCGTTCGGCAAGGGAACGGTGCAGTCGATCCTGCCGCTGTCGGACGGACGGCGGCTGCTGAAGCTCACGACGGCCGAATACCTGCGTCCCAGCGAGGCGGAGAGCGGCCGGCGCGGAGGCGGTGCGGCGTGGGGCGTTTCGCCCGACGCCGGCCGGGCGATCGACGTCACCGGGCAGACGCTGGCCGCGCTCCAGGCATGGCGCAGGCTTCGCGACGCGGTCCCGCCGGCCGGCCAGGAGCAGGCCGCCCGAGAGGCCGGCTCCGCCGGCGAGTTGCCGCGGCACGTCGACCCCGTGCTTGCCGCGGCCCTTCAGGCGCTCGTCTCACCCGAGGCCCATCTCCGCCGCGAGGAAGAAACTGCCCGCGATGCACACGAGGCCGTTCCGGCCGGCAAGGCGGCGGCCGCGGGCGAGGGCCTCGGCGGGTGATCCGGCCGTGTCGGCCGACGGCAGCCCGGCGGCCCGGCAGGCCGCGACGAGCCGCTCCACCGTGGCGGCCCTGGGGTTCGTGGCGTAGCGCGTGACGATCACGTGGTCGAATCTGCCGGCCGCGATCCGGAGCATCCGTTCGATCTGTTTGTCGGCGCTGGCGGCGAACACGAGCACCCGCGGCCGGTGTGCGGCCAGTGCGCCGGCGAGCGTGTCGAGGAGCGCCTGCATCGAGGCCACGTTGTGCGCGGCGTCCACCACGACGAGCGGCCGGCGCGACACGACCTGGATCCGCGCCGGGAGGGCGGTGTCGCGCAGCCCCGCCGCGATGGCTTCGTCCGGCACCGCATGGCCGAGCGTGTCGAGCCAGCGGGCGGCGACGACGGCCAGCGCCGCATTCTCGGCCTGGTGCGGGCCGGCCATCGCCACCTCGTGCGTGTGCTCGGCTCCCGTGGACCCGCGGAGGAGCGGCGGGAGCCGCACCCGCACGATCCCCGCGCCGAGCGCGTCGCGCCGCGGATCGGCGGCTCCGAGCATCCGGGCGGAGAAGTCGCGGCCGAGCTCGACGAGCGGCGCCCGGCGCCGCGCTGCCGTGGCCCGGATGACGCGGCGGGCGGAGGCATGCGTGGCGCCGCTCACCACGGGCACGCCGCGCTTGATGATCCCGGCCTTCTCACCCGCGATCTTGGCGATCGTGTTGCCGAGGATCGCCATGTGGTCGAAGCTGATGCTCGTGATCACCGTGAGGACGGGCCGGCAGACGTTCGTGGCGTCGAGCCGGCCGCCGAGGCCCGTCTCCAGGACGGCGATGTCGACCTTGGCCCGGGCGAAGTGGAGGAAGGCCACGCAGGTGAGCACCTCGAACCAGGTCGGCCCCCGCGTGCCGCGCCGGGCGGCGGTGCGGTCGAACCGCTCGACGACGGGGATCACGGTCTCGAATGCCGCGACGAGTGCGCGGGAGTCGATCGGCCTGCCATCGACGGCGATGCGCTCCTCGAGCGCGTGGACGTGCGGCGACAGATACCGGCCGACGCGCTGCCCCGCGGCGTCGAGGATGCCCGCGATCATCGCGACGGTCGATCCCTTGCCCTTCGTGCCCGCGACGTGCACGACCGGCACCTGCTCGTGGGGCGAGCCGACGGCCTCGAGCAGTCGCCGCATGCGGGCGAGCGCGAATGTGCCGTGCCCCGCCGCCACGCGCTCGTAGTTGAGGCGGCGGTCGAGCCACGACAGCGCCGCGGCACGGGAGAGCCGGGGTCGAATTTGCCGCCTCGCGGTCATCCTGCGCAGGTTTCCAGGGGCCCGGGCATCTCGCCGTCGAGTGTATCCACCGCCAGGCCAACCGGACTTGACCCCCTTCGTCCGATTCCAGACCTTCCCGCCCGCCTCGTCACTCCCTGGGTCCGCCATGCGATCCGCGACCGTTTCCGGACCGGTTTCCCGCCTCCCGCGCGCCGCGTGGACAGGCCTGCTGCTGGCCTCGGTCGCCGGCGCGGCCGCCGCGCAGCCGCCAGGGCCCGCCCCGGGTGGCGAGCAGCTGCCGTCGCCCCCCGCCGCCCTGCCGTCCGGGGCCGAGCCGCCGCCGATGTACATTCCCGATCCATCCTCCGCGGACGGGTTTCCAGGGTTCAGGCCGTTTCATGCGAGCGACCGGCTGCCCGACTGGCCGCGCTGGTTCGCCGGCGCCAGCGGTCTGGTGATGACCCGCACGCTTCCCACCGGCGCGGCGACGATGCAGCCCGTCGGCGGCACGCAGCTCACGACCACCACCGGCGGGCTCTCCTGGCCGGGCGGCGTCGACCTGCAACTGGGCCGCTGGTTCGGCGCCCGGCAGCACCATGGCTTGGAGTTCATCTACTGGGGCGTGTTCGGGCTCGACGCGCAGGCCACGACGACGGTCGGCGGCATCAGCGCGATTCCACAGGCGACGGGTGCGAGCGTGGGGCTCGTGCCTGCCAACGATTTCCTCAACGGGGCGACGAGCCAGCAGGTGTCGCGGGCGGACCTCGTGAACGACATTGAGATCAACTACCTCTACTCGCTGTGGGAGCGGCCCGAGTTTCTCTCCCGCGACCCCGCCTCGCCCACCCGTTCCGTCAGCCTCATCTGGTTGGCGGGGTTCCGCTTCTTCCAGCTCGAGGACGTGCTCACGCTCTCGACGACGGTCGCCAATCCGCTCGATTTCTCCGTGGCGACCAACAACAACCTCTACGGCGGGCAGATGGGGGCGAAATTCGACTGGCGATTCGCACCGCGGCTGCGGTTTTCGACCGTGCCCAAGTTCCTCCTCGCCGGCAATGCGATCACGAACACCTCGACGCTCGCCACCGGGGCGGGCACGCCGGCGACGTTCACGGCGACGGGGGCACCCGTCAACGTGCACTCCACGCTCGGCGTCTTCTCCTGGCTGGGCTCGGTCGACACCGGCGTGGCCTGGGATGTGACGGACCACTGGAGCCTGTGGCTCGGCTACCGGGTGGTGGGCGTGGGCAACATCGCCAGGCCGATGCCCAGTGGCCGAGCGACATCACCACCGCGGCCGACCTCTCGGGGGTCACGGCCGGCTCGAGCACGATCGTGCATGGCGGCTTCGCGGGGTTTCAGGCCCGCTATTAGCCTTCGCTATAATGGGGCCATGAACTCCCCCCACGCTGCCTGCGACCTGACCGCCAAGAAGTGTGTGCCCTGCGAAGGGGGCGTGCCCAAGTACACCCGCGCGGAGGCCGAGGCCCAGCTCGCGAAGCTGCCCGGCTGGCGGCTGACGCGCGACGGCGAGCGGATCCGCCGCGACTGGACGTTCAAGAACTTCCGGGACGCGATCAAGTTTCTCAACAACTGCGGTGCGATCGCGGAGCGCGAGCAGCACCATCCCGACCTGCATCTCGAGGGCTACCGCAACGCGTGGGTGGAGATCTTCACGCACGCCATCGGCGGCCTCTCCGAAAACGATTTCATCCTCGCCGCCAAGATCGACGCCGTCGCCCCCGCAGCGTAGGACAGGCTGTCAGCCTGTCCCACGTCAGCCGCCGCAGTAGTCGATCGCCCGGGCGATCTCGCTCTTGAGGTCCTTGCGGGCCACGATGCGGTCGATGAAGCCGTGCTC
This sequence comes from Planctomycetia bacterium, assembly GCA_046090365.1. Taxonomy (GTDB): domain Bacteria; phylum Planctomycetota; class Planctomycetia; order Pirellulales; family UBA1268; genus RGVT01. The sequence continues at coordinate 9,575 of JBJSZP010000062.1, read as the reverse complement.
CAGGAGGAACTCGCTCGTCTGGAAGCCCTTCGGGAGCTCCACGCGGATCGTGGCCTTGATCGTGCGCGGCCCCGCGAACCCGATCAGGGCCCGCGGCTCGGCGAAGCACAGGTCGCCGAGCGACGCGAAGCTCGCCGCCACGCCACCCATCGTGGGGTTCGTGAGCACGGAGATGAACAGGCCTCCCGCCTGCGAATGCCGGGCGAGCGCCGCCGACACCTTGGCCATCTGCATGAGCGACAGGATCCCCTCGTGCATCCGCGCGCCGCCGCCCGAGGCGCTGATGATGATCAGTGGGAGTTTGTCGGCCGTGGCCCGCTCCGTGAGCCGCGTGAGCCGCTCGCCCACCACGCTCCCCATGCTGCCCATGATGAACGACGAGTCGGTGACGCCCACCGCCACCCGCCGGGCGCGGATCATCCCCGTGCCGGTGAGGGCCGCGTCTGAAAGGCCGGTTCGCTTCTGCTCCGCCACGATCCGTTCCGCGTAGGGCTTCTTGTCCTTGAAGCCGAGCGGGTCGGTGGGCCGGAGGTCGGCGTCCCATTCCTCGAACGTGTTGTCGTCGAGCAATTGCCGGATCCGTTCGGCGGCCGACACGTACCAGTGAAACCCGCACTGCGGGCAGACGTTGAGGAGTTCCTCGGCCTCCTTCTTGTAGATCGTCGCCTGGCAGCCGTCGCACTTGAGCCACAGGCCCTCGGGAACGCCGCGCTTGGGCCGCGGTGCGGCCGGGAGCGCCCGTTCCATCGCTGTTTCCTGTCCGGACCCCTCGTCCGGCCTGCATTCCGTGCGTGGCATGGTCGTGAGTGTAGCCCCGGGAGGGTGCCGCGGCTGCGCCGGATCAGGCGCGGGCCTTCTCGAGCGCCGTCGGCCGCTTCCACTGCGCTGCGAGCGGGAGTTCCACGATCGCCGTTTCGGCGGGGCCGCGGGACCAGAGATCGCCGGGCGACACGCCGGCCGCGAGCCAGCGGATGATCTGGTCGAGCGGCGCGGGCACGACGACCGCCACGCGGCCCGCCGGATGCCGGCGCAGCAGCCGCTCGAGCGCCGCCTCCACGCGGCTGCAGGCATCCTCGAGCAGCTCGCCTTCGGGCGGCGAGACGGCCCACGGGTTGTCCTGCCACTGGCGATAGAGCCGCGGCTGCTTCACACGCAGCTCGTCCACGAGCATCCCCTGCCACAGCCCCTGGTCGAGGTTTGCGAGTTCGGCAAGCCGCCGAACACGGAGGCCGCAGGCCCGGGCGATCTGCCGGCCCGTTTCGAGCGAGCAGGTGTCGGGCGCGGAGTAGAGCGCGGCTGGAGGCGCGATGGCGATCGCGGTGGCCGCTGCCTTCGCCTCGGCGAGGCCCTCGGGGCAGAGCGGGATGTCGAGCGTGCCGCGGATGCGGCCCTGGAGGTCGTAGTCAGTCAGTCCGGAACGAACGACGACGAGCGAATCTGCCATCAGGGTGAGGAGTCTCCGGGGTGAATGCGGTTCACGCGGCGTGCCGCGCGAGTTGTTCGAGTTCGGTGATCGCGTGGGCGTAATTCTGGGCGCGGATCACGGCGCTTCCCGCGACGATGAGCTCGGCGCCGGCCGCCGCCACGGGCCCCACCGTGTCGGTGGAGATGCCGCCGTCCACGCAGAGGCGGAATGCCCCGCCCCGTTGGCGGCGGATCTCCGCGAGCGTGGCCAGTTTCTCGAGGGCCACGGGGTTGAACCGTTGCCCGCCATACCCGGGCTCGACGCTCATCACGAGCACGCCGTCGCAGTGGTCGAGGAAAGGGGCCACGCGGTCGATGGGCGTCTCCGGGCTGAAGGCGAGGTGGGCCTTGGGCCCCAGGGCCGAGATCGCCTCGAGCGTGGCCCGTGGATCGGCCACGCCCTCCACGTGGACGGTGAGGATGTCGGCCCCGGCCCGGGCGTAGTCGGCGATCGTCCGTTCGGGCTGCTCGATCATGAGGTGGATCTCGAGCGGCACCTTCGCCGCCCGCCGCACCGCCTCGACCACGACGAGCCCGTAGGTGAGCTGGGGCACGAACCGGCCGTCCATCACGTCGAGGTGCAGAGCCGCCGCCCCGGCCTCTTCGAGCCGCTCCACCTCCCGGGCGAGATTCCCGAAGTCGCAGAGCAGCAGGGCGGGAAGCACCACGGGACCGCGGGTTTCCAGACGCGTGGTCAGCGGGTCGAGGGCGTTTCCTGCCGGGAGCGTCACGTGCGTGTGTTGCATCGATGGATGTCGGCCGCCGCCACGCGGCACCGGCCGAGAGCCTGGGAGTCTACCACGGCCGGCATGGGGCGGTCCGTCGGCGGTCGACGGCAGACCCAGGCGAATCAACCTAAAGGCAGCAACAGGATGGACTTGTGATCGAGGCCGCGGGGTTTTGCGGCGGGCTGGCGACGCCCATGGGCCTGCTCCACCGCGATTTTTCCGGCCCGCTGGGACGCCCTCACGAAACCCTTACACTCAGCCCCTACACCTAGGGTTTCCATGGGCGGCTTGCGCCGCGATTGGCCCCGCGAGAAACGCACGGAGACGGACGATGATCAGGCCCTGGTTGATCCTCCTGGTGGCGTGCCTGGCCACCGTGGCCCAGGCCGCCGACGGCATCGATCCGGCGCTCAAGCCCTACTCGCGAGCGCAGGGCGAGGTGGCGGGCGGGCTCAAGTGCGTCGGTTCCGACACCATGAACAACCTCGTGGCCCACTGGTCCGAGGGATTCAAAAAGTTCTACCCGAGCGTCCGCGAGGGGATCGAAGGGAAGGGGTCGGCGTCGGCGCCGCCGGCGCTCACGGAGGGCACCTGCACGTTCGGCCCGATGAGCCGCGACTGGAAGCCGTCGGAAATCGACACGTTCAAGGCCAAGCACGGCTATCCGCCCACCGTCCTCCCGGCGGCGATCGACATGCTCGCCGTGTTCGTGCACAAGGACAACCCGCTGGCCAAGCTCTCGCTGCAGGAGATCGATGCGATCTTCTCGAAGAACCGCAATGGCGGAATCAAGGACGACATCCGCACCTGGGGCGACCTGGGCCTCGACGGCGAGTGGAAGGACAAGCCGATCAGCCTCTACGGCAGAAACGCCACGAGCGGCACCTACGGCTACTTCAAGGAACACGCCCTGTTCAAGGGCGACTTCAAGCCCACGGTCAAGGAACAGCCGGGCAGTTCGGCCGTGGTGCAGGCGGTGGCCAGCGACCGGTATGCCATCGGCTACAGCGGCATCGGCTACAAGACGGCCGGCGTGAAAGCCGTGCCCATCGCGGCGAAGACCGGCGCCGCCGCGGTGATGCCGGAGCCCCAGAATGCCTACAGTGGCGAATATCCGTTGTCCCGCTTCCTGCTCCTGAGCGTGAACTACAAGCCCGGCTCGACGCTCGATCCGCTGCGGCGGGAATTCCTCCGCTACGTGCTCAGCGCCGACGGCCAGGCGGACGTTCTCAAGGACGGCTACCTGCCGGTGACCGCGCCGATCGCAAAGCGGGCGCTCGACAGCGTGGGCCTCCAGGCCCAGTGATCCGGTTGGCATGCACTCCACGTCCACATTCACCGGTCGGGCCCGCCGTCGCTCGACCCATCCGTGGGTGCGGGCGGGCGACGGGATCGCCCGGCTCCTGATCACCCTCGGGGGCATCGGCACGATCATCGCCGTGCTCCTCGTGGCCGTGTTTCTGCTGGCGGTGGCGCTGCCGCTGTTTCGACCCGCACGGATCGCCTTCGAGCGATCGACGCCGCTGCCCCGGGGCGCGGGCCCTCTCTGCGCGCTCGGCACCGACGACGAGGGCGCCGTCGCGTGGGTGCTCGATGGCGACGAGGCCCGGCTGCGGGTGCTCGACGCCCGCGACGGGGCGGTGCTGATCGAGCGTTCGCTGGCCGAAGCGGGCTTCGCCGGCGCGACGTCCGTCCGCGTCCGGCCGGGCAGTCTCCAGGCGGTGGCGGGCTTCGCCGACGGATCGTTTCGGCCTTGCCGGATCGGGCTCGAGTCTTCCTTCCTCGGAGCGGAAGATCTGCCGGCCGGGCTCGGCGGCCTGCGGCCGGGCCAGGCGAAGGCGGCCGGCGATGCGGTGATCGTGCGCACCGGCGGCGACCGATACGCCCGGGTGAGCGTGGTGGCTGAGACGGCCGGCGAGCCGTCGCGAACGCTCACGGCGCCGGTCATCGACATCGACGCCACCGAGCGATCGGGCGGACCGCTCGTGGCCGCGCTCGACGACGCGGGTCGGGTGCGGATCGAGACATCATCTTCGCGGCGCAACCTGCTGACCGACGCGGTGGTCACCGAGTCGTCGGGGGCGACGATCGAGCCGGCGGACGACGCATCGCCCGCCTCGCGGCCCCTGTTCGTGCGGGTGTCGGAATTGGGCGACTACCTGTTTCTCATCTCGCGGGCCGGCGACTGCCGGCGCTTCAGCATTCGCGACATCGAGGCGCCCGTCCTGATGGAGTCGCTCGACGTGGCGCCCGGTCCCGCGGAGGTGACGGCCGTCGCCAGGCTCTTCGGCGGCACCGCGCTCGCCGTGGGCACATCCACGGGCGACGTGCGCATCATGTTTCCGACCCGGTCCGAGGACGCGACGGCCGGCGATGGCCTGCGGATGGTGGTGTCGCGGTCGTTTCCCGCGGCAGATGCGGCCGCACCGGTGACCGCGCTCGTGCCGTCGTCGCGATCACGACTGCTCGGCGTGGCCGATGCCGCCGGCGGGCTGCGGCTGCTGCAGACGACGGCCGGAGCGGTCGTGCTCGAGACCAGTTTCCCTCCGGCCGTAGGGGCGCCCATCGACCGGCTGCTCATCACCCCGCGTGAGAACATGCTGCTCGCAGCCGATGCCGGCCGCGTGGCGGCTTGGCGGTTCGACGCGGGGTATCCGGAGGTGTCGCTCGGAGGGCTCTTCGGCCGGGTGTGGTACGAGAACTACCCCGAGCCGGTCCACGCGTGGGAGACGACCGGCCACGAGGCGTTCGAATCGAAGTTTGGCCTCGTGCCGCTCGTGTTCGGCACGCTCAAGGCCACGCTCTACTCGATGCTCTTCGCGACCCCGATCGCCATCCTGGCGGCGATCTACTCGAGCCAGTTCATGCATCCGCGGTGGAAGGCCCGCATCAAGCCGCTGATCGAGATGATGGCGAGCCTGCCGAGCGTCGTGCTCGGCTTCGTGGCGGGCCTCGTGTTCGCGCCGCTGCTCGAGCCGCTGGCGACGACGCTCGTGGCGGCCGTGTTCGTGGTGCCGCTCGCGCTCCTCCTCGGGGCCCACCTCTGGCAGTTGCTGCCGTCGGGCTGGCGCAACGGGCTGGCCGGCTGGCGGTTTGCCGTGATCGGCCTCGTGGCGCTTCCCGCGGGAGTGCTCGCCGCCCGGGCGTCCGCCCCGCTCGTCGAGGCGCTGTTGTTCCAGGGCGACTTCCGGGCCTGGCTCGACGGCCGCGGCGGGAGCGGATTCGGCGGCTGGGTGCTCGCACTCCTGCCGCTGGCAGGGGTGGCGGCGGCCGTCGTCGCAGGCCGGATCACCCGCCCGTGGCTCCGGCGCCGCAGCCGCACCTGGTCGCAGCCGCAGGCGGCCGCCGCGTCGTTGGCCACATTCGTGCTGGGCGTGGCCCTGACCATCGCCATCGCGGTGGCGGCCGCGATGTTTTTCGACGCGCTGCGGCTCGACACGCGTGGCGGGCTGTTTGGAACCTACGTCCAGCGCAACGCCCTCGTGGTCGCGATCGGCATGAGTTTCGCGATCATCCCGCTCGTGTTCACGATCGCCGACGACGCCCTTGCGAGCGTGCCGGAGCACCTCCGGAGCGCCTCGCTCGGCGCGGGGGCCACGCCCTGGCAGACGGCCGTGCGTGTGATCGTGCCGGCGGCGGCGAGCGGGCTGTTTTCGGCGGTGATGATCGGGCTCGGCCGTGCCGTGGGCGAGACGATGATCGTGCTCATGGCCGCGGGCAACACGCCGCTCATCGACTGGAACCTGTTCAACGGCTTCCAGACACTCTCGGCGGCCATCGCCACGGAGCTTCCCGAGGCGGCACGGGGCAGCAGCCACTACCGCGTGCTGTTCCTGGCGGCGCTCGTGCTGTTCGCGATGACGTTCATCGTGAACACGGCTGCCGAAGTCGTGCGGCAGCGGTTTCGGAGGCGGGCGCATGAGCTCTGAGACCGCGCGTCCGCCGCGCCGCCTGCGGTCGGCCCACTCGAGCCTCGCCGCCCACGGCGAGCCGCTCGTGTGGCTCACCGGAGGCGCACTTGCGCTCGCGATCGCGATGATCGCCGGCCTGCTGGCGTTCATCGCGTTTCGCGGAGCGGCCACCTTCTGGCCCGTGCCGCTCGTGGAACTCGAGTTCTCCGACGGTCGGCGGGCCCTCGGCGAAGTGGCCGGCCGGGAACGGCCGCCGGCGACGGACGGGCAGGCCGCGGTGAGCCGCACGCTCCTCAAGACCGCCACGTTCGAGGTCACCGGCAGCCACTTCGCCTGGTTCGACGACCAGTCCGTGGTGCGCACCTCGATGCCGGCATGGGCCACGGCCGTGGAGCGGTTCGAGGGCGGAAGGTTCCACGGCGTGCCGGTGCGGCTCGTGCACGGCGACACGACCGTGGCCGAGGGGCCGGAGCAGGCGTGGCGGGAGTTCGAGCGCGTGCATCCGCAGGTGCAGCGGCGGGTCCGCGAAACGCTGCGGATCGACCGGCACGACCGCGGCGCGCTCCAGCGGCAACTGCGGGCCGCGCGGCTGGCAGCGGTGCAGGCCGACCTGCGATCGGGCCGCGACAGCCCGGCCTATGCCGCCGCGGTGAAGGCTGAGCAGGACGTGGCCGCGCGGGTGCACGAGCGGTCGGCGGCGCTCGACGCGGAGACCGCCCGGCTGCGTGGCGAGAACGCCGGCTGGGGGCTCGAGTTCGAGGCGGCGGGCGGCGAGAAGCGGATCCTGCCGCTCGATGGGATCGTGCGGGCGTGGCAGCCGAATCGGCTCTCGTTCCCCGGCAAGGTCGGCGTCTACCTCGCGCGCTGGGGGGAGTTCCTCACCGACGACCCGCGCGAGGCCAACAGCGCCGGCGGCGTGTTCCCCGCGATCTGGGGCACGGTGGCGATGACGCTCATCATGGCGCTGCTCGTGGCGCCGTTCGGGGTGCTCGCGGCCCTCTACCTGCGGGAGTATGCCGCCCGCGGGGCGGTGACGACGGCGGTGAGGATCGCGATCAACAACCTCGCCGGCGTGCCGAGCATCGTGTACGGTGCCTTCGGCCTCGGCTTCTTCTGCTACGTGCTCGGGGCCGGGATCGACGAGATCTTCTTCCGGCCCGCGCTCGTGGCCGACAACCAGCCCACCTTCGGCACCGGCGGCCTGCTCTGGGCGTCGCTCACGCTCGCGCTCCTCACGCTCCCGGTCGTGATCGTGGCCACCGAGGAGGCCCTCGCCGCGGTGCCCACCTCGATGCGCGAGGGGTCGTATGCCTGCGGGGCCGGGAAGTGGCAGACGATCCGCCGGATCGTGCTGCCGCGGGCCCTGCCGGGCATCATGACGGGGCTGATCCTGGCGATGGCCCGCGGGGCGGGCGAGGTGGCGCCGCTGATGCTCGTGGGCGTCAAGAAACTCGCCACCGACCTGCCGATCGACGGCACGTTTCCCTTCATCCATCCCGAGCGCGAATTCATGCACCTGGCCTACCTGATCTACGACGTCGGGTTTCAGAGCCCCAACAGCCAGGCCGCCCAGCCGATGGTGTTCACGATCACGTTCCTGCTGGTGACCATCATCGCGCTGTTGAACGTGGCGGCGATCTGGCTGCGGTCGCGGCTCAAGCGCCGCTACGTGGCCCAGCAGTTTTGAGCCGACCGCCCGGGTTTGCTGTATCCTTGTGCGAGGACATCCCCGTCATGCAGGCATCCACCGACATCACGCCCGCCGCCGACCCCGGCCGGACCCCGGCCGCGGATCCTCCCGCCGACCGGCTCCTGGCGGTGGCCGCCGGCCGCGAGGTGCCCGCGGAGGTGCACGACCAGGTGCTCGGCGAGACGCCGGTGCTCGAGATCGACCGCTTCAATCTCTGGTATGGAGCGAAGCAGGCCCTGCACTCGATCACGATGCCCGTGCCCCACAACAAGGTGACCGCGCTCGTCGGGCCGAGCGGCTGCGGGAAGTCGACGCTCCTGCGGAGCGTGAACCGTCTCAACGACCTCGTGCAGAACGTGCGGATCACCGGCGACATGCGGCTCTCCGGCGACTCGATCTACGACCCCCGCATGGACGTGATCGAGCTCCGCAAGCGCATGGGCATGGTGTTCCAGAAGCCGAACCCATTCCCGATGAGCGTCTACGAGAACGTCGTCTACGCCCTGCGGATCGACGGTGAGCGCAGCCGCGCCGTGCTCGACGAGGTGTGCGAGCTCAGCCTCCGCGGTGCGGCCCTGTGGGACGAGGTGAAGGACCGCCTCCACGACAGTGCCCTCGGCCTCTCGGGCGGCCAGCAGCAGCGGCTGTGCATCGCCCGGGCGATCGCCGCCGAGCCGGAGGTGCTCCTGCTCGACGAGCCCTGCTCGGCCCTCGATCCGATCGCCACCGGCAAGATCGAGGATCTGATCCAGGAACTGCGTGGCCGCTACTCCGTGCTGATCGTCACGCACAACATGCAGCAGGCCAGCCGGACGAGCGACTACACCGCCTTCATGTACCTCGGCCGGCTCATCGAATACGGCCCCACCACCGAGATCTTCACGAAGCCCGTGCTCCGCGAGACCGAGGCCTACGTGACCGGCCGATTCGGCTGAACGTGGACCGCCGCCGACCATGACCAGACACATCGAACGGCAGATCGACCACCTCAAGGAGAAGATCCTCCGGGTGGGCACCCTCGTCGAGGAGGCGTTCTCGAAGTCGATCACGTCCCTCATCAACCGCGACATCGCGCTCGCCCAGCGGGTGATGGCCAACGACGAGGAGATCGACCGCATGGAGGTGGAGGTCGAGGAGGAGTGCCTGAAGATCCTGGCCCTCTACCAGCCGGTGGCCGCCGACCTGCGGTTCGTGGTGGCCGTGCTCAAGATCAACAACGACCTCGAGCGGATGGGCGACCTGGCCCGCAACATCGCCAAGCGGGTCGCGCAGCTCGCCACCGGACCGGCGGTCGAGCTGCCGCCGGAGATCCGCACGATGGCGATGCTCGCGCAGGACATGGTGAAGCAGTCGCTCGACGCCGTGGTGAACGCCGACCCGACGCTCGCCCGCCAGGTGCGCGAGGAGGACGACGCCGTCGACGAAGCCCGGCAGCAGATCCGCCGCCAGATCCTCCAGGGCATCAAGGCCCATCCGGAGCAGCTCGAGAACCTGCTCCGCATCAACTCGGTGTCGAAGCACATCGAGCGGATCGCCGACATGGCGACGAACGTGGCCGAGGACGTCATCTACATGGTGGAGGGCGACATCGTCCGCCACCGCGCCACCGAGTAGGACAGGCTTCAGTCTGTCTGCCCTGTTGGTGGCGCGCCGGCTTCGGGCTCCCCGTATCCCGTCGCCGGACGTTCGCCTGCGCCCTCCAGGCTCCGGCTCACTCGACTCCGGCTGCGCTGCGCCATCCATGGCTGCGCTTGCCTGCATACGCCTGCTCCAGGACACGGG
>JBJSZP010000061.1:0-1812 GCA_046090365.1 Planctomycetia bacterium | reverse complement strand
TCGTGGCCCCGAGCATCTCGCGGACCACGCGGATCACCTCCGGCCCCTCGAACACGGTGGCCACCACCGGCGAGGCGGTGATGAACTCCTCGAGCCCTGGGTAGAACGGCTTCGAGACGTGCTCGGCGTAGTGCTGCTTGGCGAGCGCGGGCGTGACGCGGAGCATCTTCATCGCCACGAGCCGCAGCCCCTTCTCCTCGAACCGCGTGAGGATCCTGCCGAGCATGGCGCGCTCGAGGCAGTCGGGCTTGAACATCACGAACGTGCGTTCCATGGAAACCGGGTCTCTCGGGGGTGGAAAACGGATGATTTATCTGTGCTGCGAGTGTACTTACCCGTGGGCCGGGATCGAAGGCCAGTGCAAATTCACAACCGCACGCGGCCCTCGCGGACGGCGGCGAGGAACTCGCGGTTGCCCTCGAGGAGCGCGGGCTCGGCAAAGAGGTCGGCCTCCGAGAGCCAGAGGATCTCCTCCACCTCCACCGGATGCGGCACGAGCACGGCGGCCTCGTCGAGGTCGACGGTCCACCAGGCGAGCGCCGTGCCCCAGGCCGTCACGCTCCGCCACACGCAGGCCCCGGCCGTGACGGCCGCCGAAAGTTCCTCGCGGCACTCGCGCACCACGGCGGCATGCTCCTCCTCGCCCGGCTCGACGTGCCCCCCCGGAAAGCAGACGCGGCCTGGCGCCGCCACCCGGCGGCCGCGGCGGATCGCCAGAAACAGTCCGGCCCGCCGGGCGATCGCCACGACGCCGCGCTTCACCACCAGCCGTGAGTCGGCCACTTCCGGCGGACGTTTTCGCTCCAGGCTCATACACTACACTGTTGCATTCAGCCGCCGGTCCGACCACTCCCCCGCGAGCCCGCCATCGATGGACGCCGTCCCGCCCCCCAAGGGCCCCTCCTCCTTCAGCCCGAAGTTCGGCCGCCCGCTGGGGATGCCGGTGATCGTGATGCTGATCCTCGCCGGGCTCGCGCTCGTGACGATGTTCGCCCGCGAGCAGGCGAGCCTCCCGGCCACGATCAGCTACGACGAGTTCGTGCGGCAGGTGCAGGCGGGCAACGTGTCGGCCGTGGAGATCTCCGGCAACACGCTCCAGGGGGAGTTTCGAGCGGCCCCGCCCGCCGACCGCATCGGGGGCGCCGCCAACGCGAAGGTGTTTCGCCTCGAGCTCTCGTCCTATCTCGGCGAGGGTCTCGACAAGCTGCTCCTCGAGCACTCCGTGAAGACCACCGTCCGCCAGCCGACCGACGGCACGGGCTTCCTGCTCGGGCTCTACATGCTCGTGCCGCTGCTCCTGATGGCGGGCTTCTGGATGACGCTCCGCCGCGCCCGCGACCCGCTCGGCGGCGGCGGGTTTCTCGGCTCGTTCGCCAAGTCGCCCGCGAAGCGCTACGGGGCCACCGACAAGCAGGTGACGTTCGCCGACGTGGCCGGCCTCGAGGGCGTGAAGGAAGACCTCAAGGAGATCGTGGAGTTCCTCAAGGACCCGAAGAAGTTCCAGCGGCTCGGCGGCCGCGTGCCGAAGGGCGTGCTCCTGATGGGCCCGCCGGGCACGGGCAAGACGCTCCTCGCGCGGGCGGTGGCCGGCGAGGCGGGCGTGCCCTTCTTCTCGATCTCGGGCAGCGAGTTCATCCAGATGTTCGTGGGCGTGGGGGCCTCGCGGGTGCGCGACCTCTTCAAGACGGCCAAGGACGCCTCCCCCTCGATCCTGTTCATCGACGAGATCGACGCCGTGGGCCGGCATCGCGGCGCGGGGCTCGGCGGCGGCCACGACGAGCGCGAGCAGACGCTCAACCAGATCCTCTCCGA
>JBJSZP010000060.1:0-6303 GCA_046090365.1 Planctomycetia bacterium | reverse complement strand
TCGAGCGATTTGACGTCGGCCTGGGTGGACATCGAGGTAGTGCTCAGCGCTGATCCTGGTATTCCTCGACCCGCTCCGCCTTGCGGATCAGGTAGGGGACGTATTCGCCGGTCGATTCGACGAACCGCCCGAAGGTGTTGAGCTGCTGGGCGAACTCCTCCTCGAACTTCTTGTGCTCCTGGTCGCGCCAGGTGGCCCCGAGGGCGGCCAGCTGCCGCTGCACCGTCTGCATCTGCGTCATCACCTCGTTGCTGAAGTGCCGCAGCCGCTGCGCGAACCGGCGCAGCTCCTGCGGATCGACGATCGCCTGTCCCATGGTTCTTTCTCCCCGCGCGGGTGAAAAACGAATCCGGTCGCCACGTCCTCTATCGTATCGCGGATGCGCGGGCGTTGGACAGCCGGCGATCCGCCGCCGCGGCTGGGAAAGCGGCTCGAGGCAGCGTAGACTCCGCGAGACCACCGTTTTTCGAGGAGCCCGCCCATGCAGCCGCAACGCCCCGGAGCCGCCGCCCCGTCCGACGAGGTGTCGCTCGAGCCCTCGAAGGGCTGGCACGTGACCCATTCCTTCTACACCTTTGACCGCGGCCGGGTCGCGGCGCTCGACGCGGCCGACCTGGCCGAGGGGATGCGGCAGTTTGCCGCCGTGCTTGACCCCGCCGGGCCGCAGGCGCCGCGGCGGCTCCAGGCCTGGATCGTGCCCGGGCACAAGGCCGACTTCGGCGTGGTGGCCATGGACCCGAAGCCGCTCCTCGTCGACGACGTCCACCAGCGGCTCCTCGCCGGGCCGCTCGGGCAGGCGATCGTGCCCACCTATTCGTTCGTGGGGCTGACCGAAGTCAGCGAATATGTGCCGACGGTCGAGCAATACGCCAAGCGGCTCGTCGAGGAAGGCGAGGTGGCCGACAGCCCGGCCTACAAGGCCAAGGTGCAGGGCTACGCCGCCCGCGAGGACTCGATGCGGAAGGCCCGGATCGAGCCCGAACTGCCCCCGTGGCCCAACGCCTGCTTCTACCCGATGAACAAGAAGCGGGAGGTGGGGGAAAACTGGTTCGCGCTGCCGTTCGAGGAACGCAGCCGGCTGATGGCGGAGCATGGCCGCACGGGGATGTCGTTCGGGGGCCGCGTGTCGCAGCTGATCACCGTGAGCGTGGGGCTCGACGACTGGGAGTGGGGCGTGACGCTCTGGGCCCGGCGGCCCGACTTCCTCAAGGAGATCGTGTATACGATGCGGTTCGACGAGGCGAGCGCCCGCTACGCCGAGTTTGGCCCGTTCTACACCGGCTACGTGGCCACGGCCGCCGAGATTCTGGCGCACTGCCGGATCAGCGGCCCGAGAGGATGAGCTCCACCGGCGTGTCGCGCGGCGGCACGCGGCCCTCGAAGGCCTCGAACAGGAGCGCCTCGTTCGACTGCGAACTCTCCACGGGCAGGTCGAGCGTGGCGGTGGGGAAGTTCGACACGCAGATCAGGTCGCCCCCGTCGGCCTGGTAATACTCCTTGCCGTCGGCGGGGTCGGTCCAGAAACTGCTGCCGGCAAACACCCAGTCGGCGTCGAGCGGCCGGCCCGTCTGCGTGTTGCGCACCCACGACCGCACGTCGACCGTGTCGTGGCTGCCGTCGGGCTTCTTCCAGCGGACGCGGACGAGCACCCGCGGCCCGGTGGCGGCGACGTACTTCGGGTCGAACGACACGGGACTGCCGGGCTCGAGCCCGATCGCGAGCAGGGCGGCATGCACGAGCCGGGCCGAGGCCCGCGTGGCGACGATCGACTCGTGCTCCTTCGTGCCCTCGGGGCAGGCCAGAAACTCGATCGCACCGGCGTCGATCGCGATCCGCCCGCCCACGATCACCTCCTTGCGGACCGGATCGACCCACACCTCCTCCTGCGGCGAGAGCCGCTTGAGGTCGGGATGCGGATCGGCCGCCCGGGCAGCGTGGTGGAACGCGGCCCACGGAATCGCCGCGGCACACACAAGCCGAAGGAGTTGGCAGCAGAAGCGGTGCATGGCAGATGGACCGTGGATGAATGAAAACACCTCCGCTACGATATCGCCCCGCGTGCACGCCGGCGAGCGGTCGCCCGCTTTTCCTCCAGGATGCCCCGAACAGGACGCCCCGATGCCAGCCACCAAGAAGGACAAGAAGGAAAAGAGGGGGCGATCGACGGCAGCCCCGGAAGGCGCCGCGGCCGAGGCCGACGCGGGCACGGGCGCGGGCCGCGCAAAGCCTGCCGCCAACGGCAAGCCGCCGGCCGCAGCCCGGAGCCGCGGGCCGCGCCGGGGCGACGCCGTGGAGAAGCCGGTGCAGATCAAGGCGAAGGCGGCGGCCAGCCGGATCCGCGACCTCGCCGATCTCAGCGAGTCGCTCGACAACCGGCGGCGGCTGCGACGGCTGGCGAAACTCGTCGAACACGGGTCGCGCGAGGTGCGCGGCATCGCCTTCATCGAGGGCCTGCTCGGCGAGTGCCTCGACGAGGCGGATCTCGTCGCGACGCCGCGCGAGCGCTGGCTGGCCTGCGAGGCCGTTGCCTGGGGCCTGGCGTGGCTGGCCCGAACGCGGCGGGCGAACGGATCGGCCGGCGGGCTGCTCGAGCGGCTCGTGAAATTCGCGCGGCAGGCCGACGACAGCCTGAAGGGGCGCGACACGACCCCGGCCCGGTTCGTGGTCGCCCTCGCGCGGCTGTTTCGCGACATCGAGGCCTGCCGTTGCCTGGAGCGGGGGGCGACGGCCGCGCTCGTCGAGGAGATCGGCCGGCTCGTGTCGGAAGATGGCGCCGTGGCGATCGCCGGCGAACCGGCGGGCTCGGCCGGCGTGGTGGAGCGCGTGGAGCGCTGGACGGCGGTGCGCGAGGTGGCCGCGGCCACGGGCGGCCCGCCCCTGTGGGACGAGGCCACGGCCGCTCGCTGGCAGCGGGCGGCCAACACGGCCCTGCGGCTCCTCGGCGGGCAGGGGCGGATCCTCACCGGCGCCGGCAGGCTGCCGGCATCGTTTTCACATCGGCTCCTCGCGGCCCAGATGGCGTGCAAGGGGGCCGTGGGCCGCACGGCCGCGGCTGTCTCACGGCCGCAGCGCACGATCGATCCGCGTCAGGCCAAGCGGCTCCTCCCGCGCGATCTCCACGCCGCCGACTCGGCCACGGCGATCATCCGCACCGGCTGGGATCGCGACGCCCTGCGGGTGCTCGTCGACTATCGCGAATCGGTGCCGCGGCTCGAGATCGCGACGGCCGATCGGCTGCTCGTCGACGGGCCGTGGTCGTGGAAGGCGTGGCTGGGCGATCATCCGCTCGAGGCGGAGGGGCCGTGGACGCTGTCGGGCTTCGAATCGGACCGCAAGGCGACGTTTCTCGAGATCGCAACGCCCCTCGGCGGCGGGCTGCGGCTCGAGCGGCACGTTGCGGTGCTCGCCCGCGACGGCGTGGTCCTCCTCGCCGACGCGATCACGGCAGCCACACCCCCGGCCAACACGCCGCTGCGGATCGAATCTGCCGTGGCGCTCGGCGCCGGCCTCGAGGCGGAGAAGGCCGAGGAGACCCGCGACGTCGCGGTGTATGACACGGGCATGCGGCTGACGGCGTTTCCGCTCGCGCTCCCCGAATGGACGGCGGCCAAGGCAAGCGGCCGCATCGAGGCCGCTCATGGCTCGATCGCGCTCGCGCACGAGTCGCTGGGCGGGCGGCTCTACGCCCCGCTGTGGCTCGACTGCGATCCCGCGCGGAGCGGCAGGCCGCTCACGTGGCGGCAGTTGACCGTCGCCGACACGCGGCAGAACCTGCCGCGGCACCAGGCCGCCGGGTTTCGCGTGCAGGTGGGCCGCGATCAGTGGCTGCTCTACCGGGCGCTCGACACGCCCCGCAACCGCACCGTGCTCGGCTGCAACCTGTCGTGCGAATTCCTCCTCGGGCGAATCCGGCCCGACGGCACGGTGGCGCGGACGCTCGAGATCGAGTAGGCGGCCGCCGCGGCGCGGCCGGATCCTGTGAACGCATCCTCCGCCGCCCGGCTGCACGACAACCTCGCCGCCGTGCGGGAGCGGATCGCCGCCGCCTGCCACCGCGCCGGCCGGCCGGCTGACGCCGTGCGGCTGGTGGGCGTGACCAAATACGTGTCGGCGGAGCTCACCGCCGCGCTCGTCGCCGCCGGCTGCCCGGACCTCGCCGAGAGCCGGCCGCAGGCGTTGTGGGCGAAGGCCGAAGCGCTCGCCGGCGTCGAGCCGCCGCCGCGCTGGCATCTGGTGGGGCACCTGCAGCGGAACAAGGTGCGGCGCACGATCGGCCTCGTGTCGCTCCTCCACTCGCTCGACAGCCGGCGGCTGCTCGATGTGCTCGACTCGGAGGCAAAGCTCCTGGGCCGGCCGTGCGACGTGCTCGTGGAGGTGAACCTCGCCGGCGACCCCGGCCGCACCGGGCTCCCGGCGGCGGACGTGGCCCCGCTGCTCGCGGCGGCGGCCGGCTGCGGGCACGTGCGGGTGCGCGGGCTGATGGGCATGGCGAGCGTGCCCGAGGGCCCCGACGCCGCGGGCCAGGCACGCCGCCAGTTCGCCGCGCTCCGCGACCTGCGCGACCGGCTGCGGGCCGAGGCTCCGGCGGCGGTCGCGCTCGACGAGCTCTCGATGGGGATGAGCGGCGACTTCGAGGAGGCGATCCTCGAGGGGTCGACGCTCGTGCGCGTCGGCAGCGCCCTCTGGGAGGGCGTCGCGTAGGACAGGCTTCAGCCTGTCGCGGGCGATGACAGGCTGAAGCCTGTCCTACTCGTCGAACCGCACTTCCAGGATCTCGAACTTCATCGTGCCGGCCGGGACGTCGATCGACACCTTCTCGCCGACCTTGCGGCCGAGCAGCCCCTGGGCGAGCGGACTGGCGACGTTGATCTTGCCGGCGTCGTAGTCTTCCTCGCCGGCCCCCACGAGCACGAACACCTCCTGGTCGCCGAACTTCAGGTCTTTGACCACGATCGTCGCCCCGAACACGACCTCGCCGGTCGCCTCCTTGGGCCGCTCCACGATCACCGCGCGGGCGAGCTTGTCGGCCAGCATGTTGATCTTGGCCTGCATCATCCCCTGGCTCTCACGGGCGCCGTGGTATTCGGCGTTCTCACTCAAATCGCCCTCGCTGCGGGCGGCCGCCACCCGCTGGGCGAGCTTCGGCATTTCCACGGTGTTGAGATGGTCGATCTCGGCCTTGAGCTTGTCGTAGCCGGCGCGGGTCATCGGGATGCGGTCTGACATGATGCAACCTATGTCAACGGGCGAACGAAACGGGAAGGACAAAAATCGCGGCGACGCCGATCGTCGCCGCCGGGTTATTTCGGAAGGTAGAGCAGGCAGCCGCAGCCGCGGCACGTGACCACCCGCCCCATCGACAGTTCGGCGAGCATGTTGCCCGTGAGCTGCTGGAAGCAGCCCCCGCAGCTGGTGCCCTCGACGGCGGCCATGCCCTCGGCGCCCTTGCTCTTCACGGTGCGCTGGTAGATCTCGCGGGAGTCGGCCGGCAGTTCCCGCTCGGCGGCCTCGAGGTCGGCCCGGATGCGGGCCACCTCGGCCTCGAGCCGCGACGTCTCCCCCTCGACCCGGGCCTTCGTCTCGGCGAGCTGCTTCTTCACCGCCGCGACCTCCGCCTCCGCCGGCGGCACACCCTTCTTCACGGCGTCGAGCCGCTCGAGGCCCTCGAGGATCTCGTCTTCGAGCACCTTCGTGGCCATCTTGTCGGCGGCGATCTGATCGCGCAGCGTCTGATACTCGCGATTCGTCTTGCAGGCATTGAGCTTCCCTTCGAGGTCGAGGATCTTCGACTCGGCCGACCGCAGCTGGAGCTGCTTTTGGTCGGCCGCCATCTTGGCCTTCTTGATCTCGTCGAGCGCCGCCGCATGCGCCGCCTCGGCGGCCGCCAGCTGCTGCGTGCGGGCGGCGATCTGCCGCGGCCCCGCGGCGAGCTGGTCGCGCAGGTCGGCGAGCTGCCGATGGAGCCTGTGCAGCGTGCGGAGGGCGTCGGCGGAGACGGCGAGTGCCATGCGAGTTCCCAGGGAGATTCGGACAGCGGCAGTCTAGCAGATCGGCCGGGGCGTGCCGGGCTCAACGCCTCCAATCCGGCTCGGGGTTGCCCCGTACCCGGATGTGGGGCGGGCTCCAGCCTGTCAACTCAATGCGTTGGCACCGGCTCGGGGTTGCCCCCACCACCTCGCCGGACGCTCACTGCGCCCATCCATGGGCTTCGTTCGCTCGGAGTCACAGGCGCTGCGCCATCCATGGCTCCGCCGACCAATTCGCCTGCGGCGAATCGGTGCCCGACTCACGCCGGCTCAATGG
>JBJSZP010000059.1:0-3957 GCA_046090365.1 Planctomycetia bacterium | reverse complement strand
TCCATCTGGTAGATCGTGACGCTGTCGGGCTCGAGCGCCAGCGTCCGCTCGACCGTGCGCCGCCACGAGTCGTCGGTCTCGCCCACCATGCCCGCGATCAGGTCGACGTTGGTGTTGGGGAATCCCGCGGCTTTGATCCAGCCCCAGGCGCGATCGATCTCGGCCGAGAGGTGGGCCCGGCCGTTCGCCTCCAGGATCGCGTCGGAGAAGTTTTCGACGCCGAGCGAGATCCGCGTCATGCCCAGCCGCTTGAGCGCCTGGACCTTCGCCTCCGAGAGGGTGCCCGGCTCGCATTCGAACGTCACCTCCTCGGCGTCGTCCCAGCCGAAGCTCGCGTGGAGCCGGTCCACGAGCCGCTCGAGCTGCTTCACCGAGAGGAACGATGGCGTGCCGCCGCAAAAGTAGACGTATTTGAGAGGCCGGCCTGCGACGGCCGGCTGGGCGGCGGCGAGCTCCGCCTCGCGGCCCAGGGCCTGCGAATACCGCTCCACGTCGTCGGCAGCCACGTCGGTATACACGCGGAAGTAGCAGAACTTGCACCGCTTGCGGCAGAACGGCACGTGCAGGTAGAGGCCGAGGGCCGCGGCGGTGGGCGGCGCGGCGAACGCGGCGAGCACGTCGGGCACGGCTCCCGCGTGCCACCGGGCGAACGGCGGATAGTTGGCGACGAAGTAACTGCCGGGCTCGGTCGGCTGAACCTGACCAGCCTGCTCGGTCGGCGCGATCATAACCCTCTGGCCGCGAGGAGATCGGCGAAATCTCTCAGATGATAGGCGACCCCGGTCGTGTCGAGCACGCGGCACAGGGCCCGCAGCGCGATCCCCATCCCGTCGGGCCCGCTCGTGCCGCCAAACTGGCCGCCGCCGCGGACGTGCGGCTCGAGATCGAGGAACACGCCGGGAATACCCCGCTTCTCGAGCTTCTTGGAGAGGACCGGAAGCATCGTCTTGAGGTCGGCGAGGATCCGCTCGTGGCCGCCGGCGCCGATATCGGCCGGCACGAAGTTGGCGAGCGCGTCCTCCTCGACGTGCCGGCCGCGGGCCTTGCCCGACACCTTGCGGTAGTCCTTGATGTGCACCCAGCCGAGCCCGGGCTTCATCGCCTCCCACTCGCGGTACACCTCGGCGGTGGAATAGCCCTGCACGGTGAGGTTCGCGGCGTCGAACACGAGCACGAGGCCCGGGTGGTTCACGCGGCGGTGGATCTCGGCGAGCAGGCGGCCCGTCTGGCCGACGAGGTTCGCCTCCACCTCGAGGCCGAACGTGAGGTCGGAGCGATGGCAGGCCTCGGCGATCTGCCCGATCCGGTCGGCCGCCTCCTCGAGATAGGCCTCGGGCTTCGCGCCCTTCGGGGGATAGAAGGAAAACCCGCGGATCAGCTTCGTCTCGAAGGCGTGGGCCAGTTCGCAGGCCCGGGCCACATCCTTGGCGAGGTATTGCTTGAACGGCACGTACACGTTCTTCGTGCCGTCGGCCTTGTCGACGAGCTTCACCTTGCCGATCGGCGAGGCGATCGACGCCACGTTGAGGCCGTATTCGTCCTCCAAGTGCCGGAGCTTCTGGATCTCGGGCAGCGTGAGCTTCATCACGTTCTTCACACCCTTGCCCACGTCGATGTGGCGGAGGCTGTAGTACTCGAGGCCGAGGGCGGCGAGGGCGGAGAACTGCTCCACGGCGGTGAAGTGAAACGCAGCCTCGTCGGCGAGGGCGGAGAGGAGCACGGGCGCGGACTTTGCCATGGCGGAGCGGCCTTTCTGAAGGGCGAAAAACAAACGACGGGGCGGGTCAGCCGGCGGCCGGCATGTGGTCGCCCGAGGGATGCGATACGACGATCCGGGAGCTGATGCCGCCGCGGGGCGTGAACTGGGCCACGAGCGTCATTCGCCGCGGCTTGAGCACGGCCACGAGATCGTCGAGGATGCGGTTGGTGACGTTCTCGTAGAAGATGCCTTCGTTGCGGAACGCCTGGAGGTACAATTTCAGGCTCTTGAGCTCCACGCACAGGGCGTCGGCGACGTAGCGAAACGTGAGCGTGCCGAAATCGGGCTGGCCCGTCTTCGGGCACATCGACGTGAACTCCGGGCAGACGATCTCGATGAGATAGTCGCGGCCGGGAAACTGGTTGGCGAACGTCTCCAACTGGTCGCGTGATGGGCGTGGCAGGGCGTGGCTCATGATGGAGGAGAGTGTGCCATGAAACCGGGTGCGGGCAAAGCGGCCGCGGAAACGCCGCCGGCGGCAGGACGCGCCGCCGTGGTGCTCCTCTCCGGCGGGCTTGACTCGGCCACCGCCGCCGCCTGGGCCCGACGGGAGGGCTTCCGCCTCGCCGCGCTCTCGATCGACTACGGCCAGCGGCACCGCTGCGAGCTGGACAGTGCCCGCGCCGTGGCGGCGGCACTCGGCATCGCCGACCACGTGATCCTGCCGGTCGACCTGGCGGCGTTCGGCGGCAGCGCGCTTGTCGACCGGGCCGTGGCGGTGCCCAAGGGCCGCTCGGCGGAGGCGATCGGCTCGGGAATCCCGGTCACCTACGTGCCCGCCCGCAACACCGTGTTTCTCGCGCTCGCGATGGCGATGGCCGAAACCCGCGGGGCCGACGCGCTCGTGATTGGCGTGAACGCGATCGACTACAGCGGCTATCCCGACTGCCGGCCGGAATTCATCGCGGCTTTTTCCCGCGTGGCCCAGGTCGCCACGAAAGCCGGCGTGGAGGGGCGGCCGCTCGAGATCCTCGCGCCGCTGGCCACGCTCGCGAAGCCCGATATCATCCGGCTCGGTCTCGACCTCGGCCTCGACTACGGCCTGACGACGAGTTGCTACGACCCCGACGCATCGGGCCGGCCCTGCGGCGCATGCGACTCGTGCCTGCTGCGGGCGGCCGGATTCGCCGCCGCCGGCGCGGCCGATCCGCGGCTGAAGCGCTTTTCCTGATCCGCGGAGCCTCCCCGTGCGCATCGCTGAGATCTACGCGTCGCTCCAGGGGGAAGGCCTCTTTGCCGGCACGCCGAGCACGTTCGTGCGCACGAGCGGCTGCAACCTGCGCTGCGCCTGGTGCGACACGCCGTTCACGTCGTGGCAGCCGGAAGGCACCGACCGGAGCGTGGCCGACGTGCTCGCGGCGGTCGACGCGCTTCATCCGCGGCATGTCGTCGTCACCGGTGGCGAACCCTTGCTGTTCGCCGACGTGGCCGACCTCTGCCGGCGGCTGCGGGCCGCGGGGCGGCACGTCACGATCGAGACGGCCGGCACGGTGTGGCTCGACGCGCCGGCCGACCTGATGTCGATCAGCCCCAAGCTCTCGACGTCGGGCCCCCCGGCCGACACGCCGGGCGGCTGGCAGGCCCGGCACGAGGCGACGCGGCGTGCCGACGACGTGCTGCGGAAGCTCATGGCGGCCGCGCCGTATCAATTGAAATTCGTGATCGACTCGGCGGCCGACATCACCGAGGCGCTGGCCTGGGTGGGCGATCTCGAGGCGGCGGGCACGCCGATCGACAGGCGGCGGGTGCTCTTCATGCCGCAGGGCCGCACGCCGGAGGAAGTGACGGCGAAGACGGCGTGGCTGGCCGGCGAATGCACGAGGCTCGGCGTCGGCCTCGCCCGCCGGTTTCACATCGAGTGGTTTGGCGCCGTGCGCGGCACGTGACCCGATCTACTTCGCCGGGGCGTGGCCACGGGGGCCGAACGTGAGCACGGTCGCGGCGCCGACGGCCACGATCAGCATGCCGGCCAGGAAAAATGGGCTCACGGCGGCCGGCGGCGTGTGGGCGAGCGCGATCGTGGCCAGCGTGTTGAGCACCGGGGCACAGCCGAACACGACCGGCATCACCGTGAACGGCTTCCCGCCGCAGGCGAAGGCGAGGATCGTGCCGAGCGCGCCCAAGGCCCCGAGCGCGCCCGCGGCCAGGCTCCAGAGCGTGCCGCGCAGCTCCCACGTGCCCGTGTCGCCCATCGGCAC